>JAGCZI010000105.1 GCA_017960085.1 Bacteroidales bacterium | reverse complement strand
GGCGACATCGCAGCGCTCATCAAGGACTATGCGGACGCTGCCTTCCAGATGGCTACATACCAGATCGGCCTGACCGACCTGGACATCGTGTCCTCGTCGATTGCGCCGCAGAACCACTGCATAGTATATATCCTCATCAAGGGCGGCGGCCGTGCCGGTCTGCGCTATATGCTCGACACCCTCAACGGGGAGTCTGAGAGCAACGATATGATCGCCAATATGCTCATCGAGCAGGCTTCCGACCTTCCTTTTATGAATCAGTAAGCTATGGCAAACAAACACTTGGACACCAGCCTTCTCGACAAGGCTATCATATATGCCGTAAATGCCCACGCTGGCATCGAACGCCGCGGCAAGGGTTTTCCTTATATCGTACACCCTATGGAGGCTGTGGAGATCGTTGCTACAATGACTCCCGACCAGGAGCTGCTGGCTGCCGCCGCACTTCACGACGTTGTGGAGGACACTGACAATACGGTGGATGACCTTCGCGCCGTCTTCGGCGACCGCATCGCCCATCTGGTGGAGGAAGAGAGCGACAAGTTCACGGAGGGAGTGAGCGAGCAGGACAGCTGGCACGACCGCAAGCAGGCCGCAATCAACCGTCTGGCCGCCGCTTCAAGGGACGCCAAGATGGTGGCCCTGGGCGACAAGCTGTCGAATATGCGGGCGATATGGAGGGACTGGATGGAGAAGGGAGATGACATCTGGAACATCTTCCACGTCACCGACCGCTCTGAGCACGAGTGGCACTACCGCGGCCTTGCGGACTCGCTTCGCGAGCTGGACGAAACGGTCGCATTCAAGGAGTTCGAACATCTCATCAATAAAGTATTTGGCAAGAAATAGCTATGGAAGCAAGACACATATCTCTCAACGATTTCGTACTGTCAGGCGGAGGATTCAACGGCGAAAGTTACGACCACAAGGGCAACCCCGACCTGATGCTCAAGTTATATTTTCCCGGGAAGATCCAGCAGCCGTTCAACGAGATGCTGATGGCCCGCAAGGTCTTCAACCTCGGCATTCCCAGCCCTGAGCCGGGAGAGTACGTTGTGACTGAGGACGGCCGCTACGGCATCCTTTTCCACCGCATCCACGGAAAGAAATCTTTCTCCCGCGCCTGCGGCGACAACCCTGCCGAAGTAGCCCGCTACGCTTCGGAATTCGCGCAGATGTGCCTCCAGCTGCACTCGACACACGTCGACACCACCCAGTTCGAGAACGTCAAGGACCGCTATTACCGGCTGCTGGAGGAGAATCCCTTCTTCTCCCCTTCCGAAAAGGACAAGCTGGGCCGCTTCATCGCCGACACTCCTGACGAGGACACTGCCATCCACGGCGACCTGCAGTTCAGCAACGCCATATTCGCAGGCAACAAGCGCTATTTCATCGACCTCGGCGACTTCTGCTACGGCAACCACCTCTTCGACCTGGGAATGGTCTACCTGAGCTGCTGCCTCAGCCAGGAATCGTTCATAACCGAGACCTTCCATATGCCCAAGGCTGTTTCCATCAAGTTCTGGAACAATTTTGTCCCGACTTATTTCGGCAAGAACGCCGTCAAAGCCGAAATCGATGAGATGATGCTCCCCTACGCCGGGCTCAAGACGCTCATCATAGAACGCGACGCAGGGCAGCCCCAACCTGAGTTCAGAGCCGCCCTGCGCAGTGTCCTGGACTAAACCAGCCGTCTAGAATTCAAAGCCTACCGACAGATAGCCGGTGACGCCGGTTACGTCACACCACTGTACAGCAAGTTTCAGAGGGCCGAACATTGACTGGCGGGCATACTCTGCGCCGAAGGCCAGGATCGGATCCATGTACACGAATTCCTTGAATACGGGGGTATCCGTGAAAACGCCGGCGCGCACCGTCGCGAAATTCTTGCGTGCGAAACAGTACCTCAAGTCCAGCTGGCCGACCACGCTGTACAAGGTGGTTTCCACATAACCGCCGGGGATGCCGAAGAAAGGCACCTGGCGCTCCGTGTAGCGGGCCGGCATGAAACCGCCGACATTGACGGCATGCTTGGGATTCATGTAGCCGGGGTCGGTCGACATCCATCCCAGGTTGACGGACGGGATGACGGCGAAACTCTTCCCGATAGGGATGACTCCCATGAAGCTGGCCAGTACAGAAGCGTACAACGGCACCCGGCCGCCTTCCGACAGGACCTGGGTCTCCTCATGTATTTCATAATCAGGGTCGAGGTCTATCGAATAGCCATTGAAATTGAGCCTTCCGTCGATACCCATCCTTACACCTTTCTTGGGGAAATAGCCATCGTCAAAAGTGTCGTACTTCAAGATACCGAAGGCTGAAACCCAGTAGCTCTTCCAGTCCCAGTCCATCCACTCGAAATCGGTACTGAGATAACGCTCGTAAGGGTCCATCTCGAAGGTGATGCCGGCCTTCATGTTGCCGAACCTCATCCTGGAATCTTCGAAATATGCATCGAGCGATGTAGTGAATATCTTGTCCTCGACGCTTGAATAGTAGCCGTAGGTAGTCTTCATTATCCGCGCCCGGGCCGTCACGCCTACCGTGGGCAGTCCGATCTTGGACTTGTATGCGGCATCTACTGTAATGCCCGGATTGGTGCCCAGCCTGACATCGGCGGTGAGACGGGGGCCTGCGAGCCTGCGGGTTCCCAGGCCGAGGTGGAGGGCGAGTGACACGGCTTCGTCGGTGTCGGCGCGCAGGCTGATGGCCGAGTCGTTGACCTGGCCCTTCTGGCAGTCGAACACGAGGACGAACGGCTCCTGCTGCCCTTCAAGGTGGTAGGTGATGGATTCGAAAGCCGCCGTGCCGTAGATGTAGTTGAGCATGCGCTCTATGATCTCCCTGTTATAGAGGCTGTCGGCGGGGTAATCGGCAGGATGGAGGATCTTGCTGCGGTCTTCGTCGGCGATGCCTGTGAACTTGACTTCCTTGACGAAGACTTTGGTATTGGAGAGATCCAGAGCCTGGGGGCGATGGACTACCGGTGCTTCGGGCTTGCCGGCAACCTGAGCCGCGATGGCGTCGAACACAGCCTTGTTGGCGAGGGCATTCTGGTAGCCCTGGTCGATGATGTCGTCGACACTCGCGTCGTCGAACGAAAGCATGTTGTATCCCGGCAGCTCGTGATGGACATCGAGGTCAGCCATCTTGGATGCCTTCTCCACAGCTTCGGCAGACAGCAGCATGATGGTCTGGAACAGGAAATCTATCGGGTTGTTGAGCTCGTCGATGCGGCGGTGGATGGCCATGTCGGAACCGATTATGATGTCAGCTCCCATCTCCTTGGCCAGGTCCACGGGGAAGTTGTTGCGCATGCCGCCGTCGAGGAGGATGCTGCCGTCTTCGCGGACTGCACGGAAGTAGAACGGAATAGCCATGGTGGAACGCAGCGCCGTAGTGATGTTGCCGCTTGTCCAGTACTTGGGGGTCATGGTATACATGTCGGTGGCGACGCAGGCAAAAGGAATGGGCAGGTCCGCGAAGCTGATGCTGTCCTGATAGCCCACGCTGATGCAGCTGAGCAGGTTTCGCACGTTCAGGCCGTACAGGTATCCGTCGGGCATGCCGAGTCCCATCCTGTTCAGGGCTTCAGTCGCCATATCCGAAGTGCTGTTGCCAGCCTCTTCCGACAGTTTTTCCAGCAGCCGCTCCCTCGCAAGGCGCTCGGCGAGGTCTTCGTCGTCGTATTTGAAAGGAACTCTGAAAAGGAAGCGGTCGCGGTATTTGCGAAGCTTGTATGTCACATAGTTGTTGTCCACCTTGTCGGACATCATGATAGGCCACTGGATGTCGCGCACCAGTGAGTCGAGCTGGTCATGCTTGTAGCCCATGGCGTAGAGTCCTCCGATCAGACCGCCCATGCTTGTGCCGGTCACCACGTCGACGGGGATGCCGAGCTCTTCGATGAGCTTGATCACTCCAAGGTGTGCGAGGCCGCGGGCGCCGCCGCCTGCGAGCACGAGGCCCACCGTGGGACGATACTGTCGGATGGAGTCCATCCTTGCGCGGACCTTGGCGAAGGCGACCGAGTCGGCTGCAGGGTCCGAACTCGGGAGTATCTGCGCTGTCATGCCGAGGCTGAAGGCGCACACCAGACATATCACTGAGAGAAGTTTCTTCATATTATATGTATACAAGTGTTTTCCGAACCGTAAATATACGCAGTTTTTTGTATCTTTACCTAAACAACCAACGAGCCTGCCGCTCAAAACACTCTTT
>JAGCZI010000104.1 GCA_017960085.1 Bacteroidales bacterium | reverse complement strand
GACAGCACGTTGAAATTCTCGGGAATGTCGCTGATTGAATAGAGCCCCAGGTCGAGGTACATAGCTGCGAGCAGCTCGGTCATCGCGAAGCCCTTGCCATAGGTCTTCGACTCGACGTACTTGTTGACCAGCTCCATCGGGATCACGGCTCCGGTCTCGTAATGTTTGGCATATACGTTCAGCACTTCGGGAGCGAAAGCCCAGTGCTCGTTGAGCTGTGAAGGAAGCTCCACGAAGTCGTGGTCGAAATTGGCTATGCCCTGGTATTTGACATCGATCATAAAACCTGCCAGAGCGTGGCCGAACTCGTGGAAGAAGGTCTCAGTCTCGTCGGGGGTCAGAAGCGAAGGCTTGTCCCCTACCGGACGGGCGAAGTTGCCGCAGATGGTGATAAGAGGGGTGACCTTGTTGCCGTCGGCGTCGTATTTCTGGTCACGGTAGCTGCTGCACCAGGCGCCGTTGCTCTTCTCGCCGGGACGGGCGAACATATCCATAAAAATCACTCCGAGGCTGCTTCCGTCCACATCCTTGCATTCGAAAGCTTCTGCTTCGGGATGAGGCAGAGGCACATTCTCGAGACGTTCGAAACTGAGGCCGAAAAGTCTTTTGGCTACGTAGAAAATACCGTCGCGTACGTTCTCATATTTGAAATAGGGCCTCAGGGTCTCTTCGTCGAAACTGTATTTATCGGCCTTGGCCAAGGCTGAATAGTATCTCCAGTCAGCGGCCTGGACGGTCGTGATGCCATCCTGGGCAGCCATTGCCTTGATGTCCTTAAGTTCACGGCCTGCCGCTTCGAGAGACGGTTTCCACACCTGACCGAGAAGCTTGTAGACATTCTCTGAATTCTTGGCCATACGGTCCTCGAGCCGGAAATCCACGAAGGTGTCGAAACCGAGCAGCCGGGCCTTCTTCAGCTTGAGCCTGATTATCTCGGCGCAGATGTCCTTGTTGTCCTCTGCATTGTTGTTGTTGCAGCGGTTGAGATATGCATCGAGCACCTTGATGCGGAGCTCGCGGTTGGCAGCGCTCTGCAGGAAGGGCATTACGCTCGGATTGTCGAGACCGACGATCCACCTGTCAGACTGGCCGGCAGCCTGGGCCCTCGAAGCTGCCTCGGCGATAAAGTCGGCGCTCAGCCCGGCCAGGTCTGCCCTGTCCTTGATTTCGAGCTTCCACGCGGCAGTCTCCTTGATAAGGTTCTGGGAGAACTTGAGCTGCAGGTTGGAAATAGCCTCATTGACCTCTTTCAGCTCAGCCTTCCTGTCATCGGGGAGGGCGGCACCGCCGCGGGCGAACTCCTTGTAGATATTGTCCACAAGACGGAGCTGCGCCTCGTCGAGACCAAGGCTGTCCTTACGGTCGTAAACATACTTTATGCGGTTGAAAAGTGCCTCATTCAGCTGGATTTCATTGGAATGAGCGCTCATCAGCGGGGTAATCACGTTCGAAGCCTCAGCCACTTCGTCATTGAAAGCCATCGACTCCACATTGCCGAAAACTCCGTAAACCCTTGAGAGGAGTTCTCCCGAGCGGTCGAAGGCCAGTATAGTGTTGTCGAAGGTAGGATCTTCCTTGCAGTTGACGATAGCTGCGATCTCAGCATTGTGGGCTTCAATCGCTTTTTTGACTGCCGGTACATAATCTTCTGTCTTGATCTCCTCGAAAGGAGGTATGCCGAAAGGAGTATCCCATTCCCTGAGGAGAGGGTTCTTCTCTGTGCAGGCGCACAAACTCATTGCAGCGATAGCCATAATCAATAATTTTTTCATAATTATGTATGTTTCTGTTGCCAATTCAAATAAAAAAGAGGGTTTCCTTTTGCAGATTCCCTCTTAATTCACCAGATGGGAGACTAACCCAGATAGCTTTTGAGCAGCTTGCTGCGGGCGCTGTGACGGAGGCGGCGGATGGCTTTCTCCTTGATTTGACGAACCCTTTCGCGGGTAAGACCGAAATGTTCTCCGATCTCTTCCAGGGTCATTTCCTGGCATCCGATGCCGAAGAAATACCTGACGATGTCCCTCTCTCTTTCAGTAAGGGTTGAAAGGGCCCTTTCTATCTCCTTGTTGAGGGATTCGTTCACGAGACCTTTGTCAGCATTGGGAGAGTCGTTGTTGACCAGCACGTCCAGGAGGCTGTTGTCCTCTCCGTCGACAAACGGGGCGTCGACGGAAACGTGGCGGCCGGACACTCGCAATGTGTCATTGATCTTGTCACGCGGAATGCCGAGAATCTCTGCCAGCTCATCAGAAGAAGGCATACGCTCATTCTCCTGCTCGAACTTACTGAGAGCTTTATTGATCTTGTTCAGCGATCCAACCTGATTGAGCGGGAGGCGGACGATCCTCGATTGTTCTGCCAAAGCCTGCAGGATTGACTGGCGGATCCACCAAACGGCATAGGAGATGAACTTGAAACCTCTGGTCTCATCGAACTTCTCCGCAGCCTTGATCAGACCGAGATTGCCTTCGTTGATAAGGTCAGGAAGGCTCAATCCCTGATTCTGATACTGCTTGGCTACCGAAACCACGAACCTGAGGTTTGCCCTCGTCAGCTTCTCAAGCGCTTCCTGATCGCCTTTCTTGATACGCTGTGCAAGCTCTACCTCTTCTTCTACCGTGATTAGCTCTTCTCTACCAATTTCTTGCAAATACTTGTCGAGAGATGCGCTCTCTCGATTCGTAATTGACTTTGTGATTTTTAGTTGTCTCATTAATCGATAATGATATCAGGCCTTTTGGCCGTAGCGCGCAAATTTATATATTAATATCAAGAAATTACAAATTTACCATGATTTCTTTTTGAACATTGTCGCGCAGGACCGTAACTACCGCTTTTTCACCGGGACGGAGCTTGCTCACCTGAACCTGGACTTCAGAAGCAGTGTTGACCTTGTTCAGGTTGATTTCCTTGATGATGTCGCCAGAGCGGAGGCCTGCAGCTGCCGCCGGAGTCTCTGCACGCACGTCAGCGATGGTCACGCCTTTGTCGGTGTCCATCATAGAAATGCCGAGGACGGCACGCTGCACTGAGCCGAATTCGATGAAATCGTCTGTAATCTTCTTGACGATATTCACGGGGACGGCGAACGCATAGCCTGCGTATGAGCCGGTCAGCGAGATGATTGAAGTATTGATGCCGACCAGTTGGCCGCTGGTGTTGACGAGCGCGCCGCCACTGTTGCCGGGATTGACGGCAGCGTCGGTCTGGATGAATGACTCAACCCTGTAGGAGCCGTCGTAGTTGGGGAATGAACGGCCTTTCGCGCTGACGATACCGGCGGTGATGGTAGAGCGCAGGTCGTAGGGACTGCCGATGGCAAGCACCCACTCGCCGAGCCTCAGATCGTCGGAGTCGCCCATCTCGAGAGCCTGGAAACCGCTGCCTTCCACCTTGAGCAGGGCCAGGTCAGTGGCCTCGTCAGTACCGATGACGGTGGCGGGAAGGACGGTATTGTCGTAGAGGGTCACCTGCACCTCGTCGGCGCCTGAAACCACGTGGTTGTTGGTGACAATGTATCCGTCGTCAGAGATAATCACACCTGAACCCACACCCACCTGGTCCTGGGGGGTGTTGGCGAAGCCGAAGAAATAGTCGAACATTGATGAAGGGGCCTGCTGGCGGGCCTTCTTGACTACTTTAACATATACTACGGAATTGACAGCCATCTCGGCGGCATCGCTGAAATAGGTGCCGGTCATAACATCCCTGTCGCTGCGGACCACCTTGCGGTCCTGCCTGCTGTCATTCTGTTCGGTGATGAGTTCTTTCTTGAATTCAGTTACTTCGTTGGTCTGCTCAGCCACTTTGCCTGCGACCACGTATGAGACTACGCCTGACAAAATGACAGACAGAGCCGCAATCAATAAACCTTTTTTCATATGTCGTATGTTAATAATTTCCGGGGCGTTTTCCGGTCACATTATATGCCAAAATCATACGCGGTTTAGATAGTTTTTTACTATCTTTGTATGTTAGCAAACAAGATTATAATTTAACATCAGTGATAT
>JAGCZI010000103.1 GCA_017960085.1 Bacteroidales bacterium | reverse complement strand
CTGATTATGCTTTCCGTCCTGTCAGTAATCATTCTGCTGGGATCTCTGTCGCCTCATCGCGCCGTGGAACTGGAACGAGTGGAGACGGAGGTGAAAGCCGACCAGACTGAGAAAGACAAGGAGCCTGTATTGTTGCCGCCGGATCGGAAAGAAGAGATACTGCAGGCCATACGCCTCCAGATGGAGGAAGAAAAGGCCTGTCTGAACAGCCACCTCACCTTGTCGAAACTGTCCCAACTTTGCGGCTACAACCGCACATACGTTTCGAGCGTATTGAATGAGAGCCTGGGCGGCTTCTTCACGTATGTCAACCACTGCCGTCTTGCCCACGCCAGGGCCTACAGGGAGGAACACCCCGAAGCCAGTGTAGATGAAGTAGCCCTTGAGTCCGGCTTCAACAACCGCCAGTCATATTACAACGCTATCAAGAAGGACGTCAGCCGCAGCCTTTAATCCACAAGTCCTTCCAGCCAGATGCCCAGATCGTGGAGCCAGGCTTCGCGGTAAGGGAAATCAAGATGGTCTGCCCACCCGTGGCCGCCCACAGGATAGATGTGAAGAGCTGCCGGAACCTTATGGGCGCGCAGAGCCTCATAATATCTGATACTGTTCTCGCAGGGCACTACGCGGTCATCAGAGTTCGCCATTATGAATGCAGGCGGAGTGTCTGCGGTAACTTGTTTCTCATTGCTGTATTCTTCGACAAGGGCTTTGGGGGCATTGCGGCCGAGAAGATTGATGATGGAGCCCATATGTGCGATTGCCGGATCGGATGAGACTACAGGATAGAACAGAACCTGAAAGTCGGGGCGCTCCTCAGGTCTGGTATAGTGCGTAGCTGCCATTGTCGCGAGATGGCCGCCTGCAGAGCAGCCTGCAATTCCGAGTTTGGTGAAGCCATACTCCGCCGCGTGAGACTTGAGGATACGCATAGCTTCGTGGACGTCATCCAACGGAACTTCGTGATGACCGTTGGGAAGACGATATTTGATAACTGCGTATACGATGCCGCGGTCTGTGTACCATTTCTCGTTGGCATAGCCTTCTGTCTTGTCCCAGACTGAAGAATATCCGCCGCCTGGACACACCAGGATTGCCAGTCCGTTGGGTTTCTCGGGAAGGAATACCGCGAGGGTGGGTTTGGTGACGTTAGCCACGTGGTTGCCGAAGTCCTGCTCTTCTCCGGTAAGTCCGTTGTCGGTCGGAGCACCGTCAGGCCAGAGGTTGAACATTACGTCAGGCTTCGGGAAATTGAACTGCTGGGCCTGAGGCGCATTCTGTGCGAAAACAAGCACGCTGCCGAGCAGCAACGCAGCTGTCATAGAAAGCACTTTCTTGATACTGTCCTTTTTCATCGTGATTGGTTTTCTACAAAGTTAATCTTTTTCCTGCATTGGTTTTTTATGAATCACGGGCAAAAATTATTACTTTTACTTTTATGAAAAACAATTCTCTCAAACACAGACTGCCAGCCATTCTGACGCTTTGCATCGCATCGCTTTGCCTATGCGCCTGCAGCAAGTCTGTCAAAATCCAGACAGCTGACGGCACCCTGGTCCTCAGCCCTCTTTATTCCAACGCCATCCGGGTACAGGTCATCCCTGACGGCCAGACCTTGCCCGAAGAACTGGTCTACACAGAAAAAGTCCGCACACCTTCTTTCAAAGTAAAAAAGGGTGACGCTGCCACAGAGCTGCGTACTGCTCAGATGACAGTACGTTACTCAAATGACAACGGCACGCTGACTTTCCTCGATGCGCAGGGGAATGTGCTGCTGAGCGAAGTGCCGGGCAGCCGCAAGCTGCAGCCCTCGACTGTTCAGGATGTGCCGGTATACGCCGTATCGCAATCTTTCATATCCCCGAAAGATGAGCACCTCTACGGCACCGGACAATTCCAGGACGGATATCTTGACATAAGAGGCCTCACCCGCCGCCTGACCCAGGTCAACACTCAGATTGCCATACCGTTCGTGATGTCCAGCAAAGGATATGGATTGCTCTGGAACAACTACGGTCTTACCGATTTCAATCCGGCAGGCAACAGCGTAACTCTCACCCCTGCCGAAGAAGGCGCAGGCCAGACTGTCAACGCTACCGGAACTTCCGGCAACCGCCGCGAGATGCGTTTTTCCAGAACATTCACAGGTACGCTGGAAATACCGCAGGCCGGTGACTATGCACTTCTGCTCGATGTAGGGCAGAAGATGGCCCGCAGGCATTTCCTTTCCATAGACGACGTGCCTGTCATCGATATTTCCAACACCTGGCTGCCGCCCACTGCGTCTGTCATCGTAACTGTTCCGGCCGGCCGCCATACTCTGAGCGTCGAAGGAGTCCGCGGAGACAATCCGCAGGTCTACTGGCGCAAGGTCACCGACGAGACAACCCTGAGTTCACCTGTGGCAGCCGCGCTTGACTATACTGTCTTCGCCGGCAGCGGTGATGAAGTCATATCTACATACCGCACACTCACCGGACCCGTGCCCCGGATGGCCGACTGGATGTTCGGATACATCCACTGCCGTGAGCGTTACCACTCGCAGGACGAGATTCTGGAGAATGCCGCCGGCTTCAAGGAACGCGGACTGCCGCTTGATGTCATCGTCCAGGACTGGCAGTGGTGGGGCAATACCGGCTGGAACTCGATGGAATTCGACCGCGTGCACTACCCTGACCCGGCAGCGCTGACCTCCGCCCTGCACGATATGGGCACCCGCTTTATGATTTCCGTATGGTCTAAGGTCGACCGCAACTGTGCTCTCGGTCAGAAGTTGAACGAACGCGGCTTCTATATCGATGGCACTGACTGGATAGACTTCTTCCAGCCCGAGGCTGCTGCATTCTACTTGCAGAGCTTCCGTGACAGCCTCGCCATCCCCTACGGCATCGACGCCTGGTGGTTCGACGCCACTGAGCCCGAGAATGACGACCTTGCAGGCAGGCTGGTCGGACCCGACAAAGTTCCCGGAGAACTCTACCGAAACGTCTATCCTCTGATGGTCAACAGCACAATGTACAAGGGTCTGAAGGATGTCACTCCCGACCACGAGCCCGTCATCCTCACCCGCAGCGCATTCACAGGCATCCAACGCTACGGCGTAGTGACCTGGTCAGGCGACGTCGGCAACGACTTCGGAACTCTGCGCAGGCAGATTGCCGGCGGCCTCGGCCAGATGGCTGCAGGACTCCCCTGGTGGACCTACGATGCAGGCGGTTTCTTCCGTCCAGGCGACCAGTATACTTCCGAAGAATATCAGGAGAGACTTGTGCGCTGGGTACAGGCTTCTGTCTTCCTGCCTTTTATGAGAGTCCACGGATATATGAGCCAAACCGAGCCCTGGCGCTACAGCGAGCAGACATATAACCTTATGGCAGCCGCGATGAAGCAACGCGAGCAGCTCCGTCCCTACATCCTGGACTGCGCGAAGAAGGTCTCTGAGGAAGGCTACACCCTGATGCGTCCTCTCGTCTTCGACTTTGCCGACGACCCGGAGGCCCTCAGGCAGGACTGCGAATTTATGTTCGGCCCGAAATATCTGGTATGCCCCGTCACTGAAGCCGGAGTCAGCAGCTGGAGAGTCTACCTTCCTAAGAATGAAGGCGGATGGACTGACACCCGTACAGGCGAGCGCTATGAAGGCGGCCGCTATGTAGACGTTCTTGTAGACATCAATGCAATTCCTGTATTCGAACGCTAGAGAATCCTGGCATTCTTCGCTTTTGAAATCAGCTCGGGTGTGTTCGCCGCGTCGAATTTCACCAAGAGTTTCTTGCGATACCACTTGATGGTTTCTGGGCTCAGGTATATCTTGTCCGCTATCTGGGGGCCTGTGTAGCCTTCCGACATCAGGCTGAGGATCTCCATCTCGCGCTGCGACAGCTGCGGAGCGCCCTGAGGCACTCTGATCTCGCTGATGGTTTCTTCCAAAACATCTCCGACCTCCTTTTTGTCCTTGCGCGAACGGCTAAGTTTGCGGCCGAGAAAAAGTGCGGCGGCGACAAGCACTGCTATCAAAGCCAAAGAACATACAGCCAATATCAAATGGCGTCGCTGCGCACGCAGCAACTTGCCCATAATGTCAAGGGTCTCAAGTCTTGCCCTGAACTCCTGGTCCTCGTGGAGGGAGAAATACCGGTCGGCTTCTTCAAGACATTGCAAGCCTTTGCGGATGCGTCCTTCTGCGAGATACAGAGCTCCGAGACCTTTCAGCGGACTGGCTATCCATAGAGAATCTCCCGCTGCGCGGCCGTATTCCAGGGCTTTCTCGTAACATTCGCGGGCTTTGCCGTATTCCATCTCTTCAAGCCACGTCTCTCCCATATTGTAATGCAGGACGGCGTTGCTCTCGTTCCAACCGTAGCGGTCGAAGATCTCCCCTGCCCTGTCATAATAACCGAAAGCCTTGTCCAGCTCCCCCATCATATTGTAAAGGTTACCCAGGGTACCATACATTGACGAATACCCGTCATCAAGCTCTTTTTGGCTGTATCCATCAGGGTTGGTCGGGGAGGTGGCTCCGGCAGCCATCTTGTCCAGTGCAGCAAGCGCAATGTTGTAATAGAATGCTGCGCTGTCGTACTGATCCTTCGCCCAGAAATGCTGTCCGATAATCTTGGCTGCATCCTTGACGGAATTCTGCCATCCTTTTTTCTGGCCAAGGCCCAAAAGCTTGCGCGCATAGTACTCGCTCTTGACGCCGTTTGTCTGTAGGTAACCCTGCATCAACTCCTCATAATTCAGAAGCAGTCCGGAAAGGGCGCTGTCCGAAGCGGCATCTATGTCCTGCTGTGTCCAGCGGGCGACTACTGCTTCCAGGGAATCAACATTATGGCCTCTGTGGTCATTATACCCCACAGTCAACTGGGGAAAAGATGCGATGGCAATCACGACTGCGAAAAAAAGTCTTCTTAGTCTTTTCATAATGTAAAGATAGTATGTTAAGCGGTTTCCGTACGAAATAGTGGCCATTTCCACCCTTTGGGGTGGTGCTTATGGATAAGAATATGGTGACCTTTATGTTGGATTGAAATCTATAAAACACACGATAATGAAAAAGATTCTTTTGCTCGTAGCGAGCCTACTTCTGGTCTGCGGCACTGCAAGCGCGCAGGGTATTCTCAAGAATCTTGGCGAAAGAGCCAAAAACGCAGTAGAGAACAACATCGGCAACAAGGTTGAGGATGGTGTCAACAAAGCGCTGGACGGCATTCTCGGCGG
>JAGCZI010000102.1 GCA_017960085.1 Bacteroidales bacterium | reverse complement strand
TGCGAAAGCAGCAAATTTCCCTATGGAGGTGCTCTACCTCAGGGACGATGACATACCCGGAGTCGTAGCAGACGGTTCTGCCGACATCGGCATCGTAGGGCTGAACGAAGTGCTTGAATCAGAGGCCGACGTGGAAGTGGTCCGCAAGATGGACTTCGGCGACTGCCGCATCTCCCTTGCTATTCCCAAGGCGCAGGAATATACCGGCCCCTCATTTTTCCAGGGCAAAAAGATTGCGACCTCATATCCCAGGATCCTCAGCAAATGGCTGGACGAGAATGGAGTGGATGCCGAAATCAGGGTCATCCTCGGCTCGGTCGAAATATCACCTGCGGCCGGAATAGCCGATGCCATCTTCGATATTGTGTCTTCAGGCGGAACGTTGATATCCAACGGACTGAAGGAAGTACACACTGTAGTCGAGTCGCAAGCCGTGCTCATCGCCAACAAGAATATGAGCGCACCCAAACGCAGGCTGCTGGATTCGATGCTCTTCCGCTTCGATGCTGTGATCGACAGCCGCGGCAAGAAATATATCCTGATGAACATACCCACCGACAAGGTGTCGGAGGCTGTCAAGATACTCCCGGCGATGCGCAGCCCCACCGTTATGCCCCTTGCAGCGGAAGGCTGGTGCTCCCTGCACTCAGTAGTCGATGAGGTCGGAATGTGGGAAAAGATTGAAAAGCTCAAAGCCCTCGGGGCAGAAGGAATACTCGTTTTGCACTTAGATAAAGTAATTGCGTGATGGAAATATTCGTAAATCCCCCCAAAGAACAATGGGGAGAACTGATGGCCCGTGTCTCAACGAATGATGACGACATAGCCGCAATAGTAAGCGAAATATTAGACAAAGTAAAGAACGGCGGTGACGCAGCGATACGTCAGATCGCCACAGAAGTTGAAGGCTTCTGCCCCGACAGTTTCCTCGTCAGCGAAGAAGAGATTGCAGCGGCAGAAGAACTCGTCAGCGCAAAGCTGCAGAGAGCCATCAACGCAGCCGCCCGAAACATCCGCGAATTCCATCAGGCCCAGCGCCCCGTCCCGGTGGAGATTGAGACAATGAGCGGAGTTATGTGCCGACGCAGGGCGATGCCCATCGAAAAAGTCGGCCTGTACATCCCCGGTGGCAGCGCGCCTCTGTTCTCAACCCTGCTTATGTTGGCCATCCCCGCCAAGCTGGCAGGCTGCAGGGAGATAGTCCTCTGCACACCCTGCGGCAAGGACGGACAAGTCAACCCAGCAGTACTCTATGCAGCCTCAGTCTGCGAAGTCAGCAAGATATACAAGATAGGCGGAGCGCAGGCCATAGCCGCTATGGCCTACGGCACCGAGAGCGTTCCGAAGGTAATGAAGATATTCGGCCCCGGCAACCGCTTCGTGACGAAGGCCAAACAGATGGTCAGCGCAGCCGGAGTGGCAATCGATATGCCGGCCGGCCCCTCAGAAGTGATGGTTATGGCCGATGAGAACGCCCGCGTCTCATTCGTGGCCTCCGACCTGCTGTCACAGGCAGAGCACGGCCCTGACAGCCAGGCCATCCTGGTCTGCAACGACGAAATCCTGGCCAATGAGGTGTATATGGAAGTAGAAGCCCAGACAGAGGCCCTGCCCCGCAGGGAGATAGTGGAAAGAGCGCTGGAAAACAGCCGGATAGTGGTCTTCGACGATGTCGACACGATGGTAGAATTTGCCAACGGCTATGCTTCGGAACATCTGATAATAAATATGGAAGACCCTTGGAGCGTGGCCGACCGCATCACGGCTGCAGGCAGCGTGTTCATCGGACCGTATTCTCCCGAAAGCGCGGGCGACTATGCGTCAGGCACGAACCACACCCTTCCCACAATGGGCTGGGCAGCCTCATACAGCGGAGTCGGGCTCGACAGCTTCCTGCACTACATCACATATCAGGAACTGTCCAAGAAAGGCCTGCTGTCGCTGAGCAACGTCATCATAAGTATGGCAGATGCAGAAGGCCTGACAGCCCACGGCAACGCAGTGAAGGTAAGGTTGTACAATAACAAAATAGAAAGAAGGAATGATGACTGACATATCAAGTCTGGTCAGGGCCAACATCGCAGTCCTGAAGCCATATTCGACAGCGAGAGACGAATACAAAGGTGCCCTGGGCATCTTCCTGGACGCCAATGAGAACCCCTATCAGAACGGCTACAACCGCTATCCTTCACCTTCACAGAAGGAAAAGGTACGTGCCCGCATAGCCGACATCAAAGGCGTCAAGCCCGAAAACCTGTTTATGGGCAACGGCAGCGACGAGTGCATAGACCTGTGCTACCGCGTGTTCTGCGAGCCTCGCATCGACAATGCCATCTCGATTGCCCCGAGCTACGGAATGTACGGAGTATGTGCGGACATCAACGACGTCGAGTTCCGCACTGTGCCCCTGGGCGCGGATTTCTCGTTGCCGGTGGAAGAGCTGCTGAAAGCGGCCGATGAACATTCCAAGCTGATGTTCCTTTGCTCGCCCAACAACCCGTGCGCCAATGCCTATGAGCCCGAGCAGCTGCTTCAGCTCGTGGAGCGCTTCAACGGTATGGTGATTGTCGACGAGGCATACGTGGATTTCTCTTCCAAAGGCAGCCTCAAGACCTGTGTCGACAGATATCCGAACCTGATTGTGCTTCAGACCCTTTCGAAGGCCTACGCAATGGCCGGCCTCAGGGTGGGACTTGCCATAGCTGACAAGAAGGTAGTGTCGATTTTCAAGCAGGTGAAATATCCATACAACATCGGTATCGACACCCTCACCATTGCCGGGAAGATTCTGGAAAAGGATGTCAGGGACCAGATTGAGGAGATAATCGCACAGCGCGGGATGCTCTCTCGCATCCTCCCAGAGTTCCGCTGTGTCGAGAAGGTCTATCCCAGCGACGCCAATTTCCTGCTGGTTAAGGTGACACACGCCCGTGAGCTGTACGACCGCCTGATGGCAGCGGAGCTGATAGTCCGCGACCGCTCCACTACACCCGGCTGCGAAGGCTGCCTGCGCATAACAGTGGGCACTCCCGAAGAGAACAAGAAACTGATAGATATCATAATCGATTATGACAGAAGATAGCAAGAAAGTCCTTTTCATCGACCGTGACGGCACCATACTCGTCGAGCCTATGCCCAGCGAGCAGGTGGATTCGTTCGACAAGATGGATTTCGTGGAAGGTGCAATCAGCGCCCTCAAAAGCATTGCGGGCCTGGACTATGAGCTGGTGCTGGCCAGCAACCAGGACGGGCTCGGAACGGCAAGTTTTCCCTATGAAGATTACATCGG
>JAGCZI010000011.1 GCA_017960085.1 Bacteroidales bacterium | reverse complement strand
CCGAGTGGATATCTCGGAAAGACCGGCCATAGTTGCTGAACGCAATCGTTTCGGGGACGTGGAGATTGATACAATCGTCGGAGGCGTGCGTGGCCAGCATATCTTGACCGTAGTGGACAGAGCTGCAGGAATCGGACTGCTGCGCAAACTAAAGAATGGCACTGCTGAGGAGACCGCAGACGAACTGATAGATATACTGAAAGACTTCGCCAGAATCGGCATTCTGAAGACTATCACTGCTGACAACGGATTGCAGTTCGCCGCCCACGAGAAGGTGGCCGATGCACTTGACTGTGATTTCTACTTTGTGCGTCCCTATCATTCCTGGGAGAGAGGATCCAATGAAAACTTCAATGGCTTGGTGCGGCAGTACATTCCAAAAGGAACCAACTTTGATGAGGTTACGGTCGAGTTTCTTGGGCGAGTGGAAGAGGCCCTGAACAACCGTCCAAGAAGGCGGTATGGCTTCTTAACACCACTGGAACGCTTTTCTGAACTGACGGGATTACCTGCCGTGAAGTTCTTCTAAGGCGGCTTCGCCGCCGATGAGCGGGGTTATTTTTAGCGGAATCGCTGAAAAATTTGCAAATTCCGCTAAAAATAAATACATTTGAACAACAAATGTAACGACTTATGCTGATAGGGAGAAAAGACGAAATCCGTAGGTTGAAAGATGCGTATTCATCCAAGCAATCCGAGTTTGTAGCCATCTATGGTCGCAGGCGCGTGGGCAAGACCTTCCTTGTGCGCGAAGTGTTCAATTACAACTTCACTTTCCAGCATGCCGGTATATCCAAGAAGCCGCTCAAGATTCAGCTCTCGCGTTTCCGCGCTTCGCTGTTAAAGCAAGGCTACACGGATTGCCCTAAGTTTACGGATTGGTATGAAGCCTTCGATGCTTTGGAGGTACTCATCAACCGCTCTGAGAATAAGAAGAAAGTTATTTTTCTGGACGAAGCCGCATGGATAGAGACCCCTAAATCAAGCTTTGTGTCAGCCCTGGAGAACTTCTGGAACGCCGTTGCAAGCAACCGAAAAGATGTTTTGCTTATCATCTGCGCATCAGCCACTTCCTGGATTGTGAAAAACATCCTTAAAGACCGCGGCGGGCTGCACAACCGCGTTACACGCAAGATACCCCTAGCGCCGTTCACGTTGAAAGAATGCGAGGAGTTTGCCTCCAGGAAGGGACTCCGGCTGCCCCGTCACCAGATTGTGAATCTGTATATGGTAATGGGTGGCGTAGCGCTGTACTGGAGTTTGCTTGAGAAGAACCTTTCAGTTGCACAGAACATCGATGCCCTGTTTTTTGGCAAGAATGCGCAGTTGAAAGGAGAATTTAACGAATTGTATGATGCCCTCTTCAAGAAACCGGAACCCTATAAGAAGATAATCACGGTACTTAGCAAGAAGATGGATGGCATGACCAAATCAGAGATCAGGAAAGAAGGAAAGATTTCAGACGGAGGCGTTCTTTCTGACCGGCTCAGAGAATTGGAAGAATGTGGTTTCATTATATCTTGTCGAAGTTTTCATAAGGCCAGAAAGGATGCTACATACAAGCTTATCGACAATTACACCATCTTCTACTTCAAGTATGTTAGAAACAATGAGAATACGGAACATTTCTGGACTAAGCCGATAGATCCCGACAGTATCCGCATCTGGTCCGGGCTTGCTTTTGAGCGTGTCTGCATGCAGCATATACCGCAACTGAAACAGGCTATGGGCATTGCTGCCGTTGCAACCACTGAATATGCCTGGCGCTCAGATCCCAAGAAGAAACGCACTGAAAATGAAGACGGAGCCCAGATTGACCTGTTGATTGAACGTGGGGATGGAGTCATCAATATCTGTGAGATGAAGTGGTCATCCGGAGAGTTCACCATAACAAAGAAAGATAATACCGAACTCGGGAAAAAGGTCGAAGTCTTTGAGTATCAGACTGGCACCAAGAGCGTCGTTATGCTTACGATGGTCACATCCTTTGGCGTGAAACATAATATGTACTACGATACCATACAATCTGAGGTAATGGTTGACCAGTTGTTCATATAGCTATAATTAGCGGAATGTGCCCGAATTAACAATATTCCGCTAAAAATAAGTCGAGTTAGTAATGTGATTCTTGTCTTTTCAAAAAAAAACTGTACATTAGAAAGAATAAACTGGTAGCAGTGATAATTTTTGCATCACATCTGTTTATAGCTATTGCCTCTCCTGTTTTAGGGGGGGGGTACAATGCTTTTATAATCAACAATTTAGCCATTAATTGTGCGGGCTTCGAAAGAAGTGCCGCTTGTTTTGGTTTGCCTTTAATGTAAGACCGGATGGACAAGTTACCCTATAGAGAGTTCCTGGCGATGATACAGGAGAAGGCGCGCGAGGCGGACATTCCGTGGAGTGGCAGTTTCGAGTTGACACCGCTGTGCAACCTCGACTGCAAGATGTGCTATGTGCATCTGCAAGACCCGTCGGTGCGGCATCGGATGCTCTCCGGTGAGCAGTGGCTCACCCTCATCCAGCAGGCCATCGACGAGGGCATGATGGAGGCACTGCTCACGGGCGGCGAGGCGATGACGCACCCCGCCTTCTGGGATATCTATATGTATCTTATCAACCACGGCATCGTCACCCAGGTCAAGACCAACGGCTTGTTGCTCAACGAAGAAGCCATCAAGCGATTCCAGCAGTTCCCACCTTATAAGCTCGACATCTCCCTCTATGGCTGCGACAGCGAGTCGTATGTGGCGGTGACGGGAGTGGATGCTTACGAGCAGGTGGTCAGAAATATCCGGATGGCCATTGATGCTGGGTTGCATATCCAAATTATGATCACCCCCAGCAGTTATATGTCGCCCTGGACGGAGCGAGTGATGCAGTTGGCCAAATCGTTTTACGTCAGTGTGATGGTAAACGATACGCTTTTTGAACCCCATGATAATACAGGAAGGAAGAAAGCAGACTTTGATATTCCCCTTGAAGAAGAACTAAAAATTCAGGAAAAGAGAAAGAAACTCTTTTCGTCAAGATATTCCACTGGCGATCATGAGTTCTTTATGAAGCGAAGGAACCGTCCTGTGTTGTCGGATAAGGGATTGTTTTGCGATGCCGGCCGCTCGGGCTTTGCCGTCAACTGGGATGGTGTCATGGTGCCCTGCCTGTCATTTCCAAGAGATGTAGTGTGCGCCTATCCTCTGTGCGACGGATTCCGTCAAGCGTGGAATGAGGTAAACGAAGCGATGAAGAACTATGAGGTGCCCAAGGCGTGTCACCATTGCGAACTGAACGACAAGTGCCATTACTGCCCGGTGCATCACCAGAAATTGGCAGCCAGGCACCAATGTGACCCAGATTATTGCAACTATCTAAAGGCAAAATATAAGGTTTTTCAAAAGATTGAAAAAGAAAATTAACGACCGAAAGGTCATATCGTATAACAATTTAATAGTATTACAAAGATGAAAACAGAAAAAATGACTTACGAGAAGCCGACCGTTCAGAAGGTAGAGTTCGACTTCAAGACAAGAATCGCTGCATCTGGTTGCGCTAAATTTATGTCGGTCTGTATTCCGACGCTTGAATTGTAACTTAGAAAAGTAGGGCAAATGAGCGAACTGCAAATGAATAAAGACTTCGTGCTCCGCAGGGTGTGCGGCTTGAACGTCGTGCTGCCTACGGGAGCGAACGTCAAGGACTTTGGCGGCGCACTGAATCTGAACGATACCGGTGCGCTGATTTTCGAGCAGCTGCAGGCCGGCAAGACCGTCGAAGAGACGGCTACCGCCCTTGTGGCGGCGTATGACGTTACGCTTGAGACGGCCCTCGCCGATGTGCAGGAAACCATCGAATCGCTGAGAGAGGCAGGTGTAGTGGCCTGACGATGTTGAGCTACTTCGAAATCGTAGGGGAGGCCATACGGCGAACTGCAAACGAAGGGAGTGTGACATTGCCCGTGAATGGGCATAGCATGCTCCCTTTCGTTGTGGGTTGGCGTGATTGCGTCATCTTGCAGAAAGCGGATCATCCTAAAGTCGGCGATGTCGTGGTGGCATGGGTCGAAGGCAGGCGCTATGTACTACACCGCATTATCCGTATCGAAGGTGATCGCGTCACACTGATGGGTGACGGGAATCTCAAGGAGACAGAGCATTGCAGACTAGAAGATGTGAAGGCATTGGCTACGCATGTCGTCGATGTCAAGGGCAGAACGCATGATTTATACAGCAAGTGGCGAAGGTGTACAGCAAAAATCTGGTGGTATATACGACCCATGAGGCGGTACCTGCTGGCCATCTATCGCCGGACAAATAACATACATTATATTTAGCCCATGCACGAATACTACTTTGCCAACTACCGCCTGCTGGTGGATGATGCCATCAATAACGATAAGTATATGGACTACCTGGCTGGATTCAGCCAGGTAATGCCTGCTACCCATACCTTTACACTTCATCTGGGCGACGAGGCGCTGCTTGAAACGAAAATAGCAGAAGCCACCGCACATCCCATCGTCTGCACGACAGACACTTTTAATATCCACGACACGCAGGATTCATGGGCCTTCGTCTCGCTGAGGGATGAAGAAGACATCAAGTACAACGTCAAGCGTGTGCTGATATGCGCCAGAGACTATAGTGAGATAACGCTTTACATCTCGCGACATCGTTTCTATCACGAAAGAATAAAAAGATGGACACAACCTTGGTTTCCCATTTCCTCTACCATCCGTGCCGCCTGTGAGGCTGGCATGACGATGCGCGACGGGATGCCTCTGCACGCTGCACTGGTAGAGAAAGACGGCTACGGCGTGGTGTTCCTCGGACCGTCGGGCATGGGTAAATCGACGCAGGCCAAACTCTGGGTGGAGCATCAGGGTGCTGACTTCATCATCGGCGACCGCCCGGGCCTTCGCCGCATTGACGGCCAGTGGATAGGCTTCGGTATGCCTTGGGACGGTAAAGACGGCATCAAGCAGCAGAAGCAGGTACCCATTCGTGCCCTCATCTCCTTGGAGCAAGCCCCCGAGAACAGCATCCGCCGCCTCTCGAAGCAGGAGGCGATGATCGTGCTGCTCAACCAGGTGATGATGCCTATGTGGGACGATGCTGCTATGGCGCTGCTCACCCCCCTAATGGGCCAGCTCGCCACCGAAATACCTTTCTATCATCTGAAGAACCTGCCCAATAGGGAGGCGACTGAGTTGACGCGGGAGGTAATCAATTGCTCCTAACCGTCGCATAACTCCCTCAAGGAGACTAAAGATTACTGTTTATTGTTTAACTCGGCGAATGTCGAGAGTTGCGTTTCGTACTTGAATCCGGGTCAGCAGGCGGGACCCGCTACTTTCGAAAATGTCCCGACCTCCTTGTTGACGGGAACTTCGTCGAATACGAGTCATATACAACAGACCAACCCAAGAATGCCTTCCGCAATATGCTACATAATGGGCTTGAGCAATCGGATCGTATAATCCTTCGTTTTTGCAGTCTTACGGACGGTTATATGATGCGAAAAGTGCTTAGCAAAAAGCAAGAAGGAGTTCCGGTATCCAGCGTGTGGATTTTTGACGGGAATAACCTCAGACTACTATATAAAGACTGAAGGCTGACGAAAACTCGCCAGCCCAGTGTTCAGCGAATCCGTAGAATCGCTTTTGCAAATGTAGCATATTTTTCAATAACAACAAAGAAATCTTAAGAGACATACGCAACCAGATCCGCTACGCGGAAAAGAAAGGCAAACTAGAGATGGCGCGCAAACTAATAGAACTTGGCGTGGACATCGCCACGATTGCGAATAGTTCCGGCCTCACCGAGGAGCAAATCAAAGCGCTATAACAGAAATTCCGGGCGGCTTGCCCGGAATTTCTATTTCCCGTCCACATTTCGGGCCCTTTTTGTGGACGGAACCCCGAAATTCCGCCTCCCGTCCACACCAGAGGCCGCTTTTGTGGATGGCGGAGCGGGCGGAAAGCGGCGAGAATAAATGATCAGGCCCCGGATTGCTCCGGGGCCTGGTTATTTGTTTACATCAGGGCGTCGGCGGCGTATGTAAAAGACGCACGGGATAGCTCTCGCCCCAAGCGTCTAGCCCCACGCTATGGGAGACACTGCCGTCCTCAATAACATCCAAGAATATGATATATGCCATACCGCCCCCCCCTTCGTTCGGCGTGGCCGACCAATAGTCACCAGTATCTAAAAAAGGATCTCCCGTAGCATCCCATAAAGGCAGGAACAAGAATCCATAGTCGGCTTTGGCCACGACACCCGACAGCCCATGGATCGACACCCAGGTCCAGGAACAGTTCTCGCTAATCGTTACTAACTGTTCTTTGGTCGGCAGCGATACGCCCAGATTGTTGGCATCGTTAAAATTGTAGCATGTTCCGACGGCCTCGGGCACGGACTGACCATAGTTGCAGGTGTACCAGGTGCCAAGGTCTGTGGTGCCTTTCACCAGTTTCACGGTGACGTCACTGCCAACGGGGACCCACTTGCCATTCAGCCCATCCGAGGTTGCACCATTATATTCGCTGCTATTGGCGGGCAGTTTGATGGCATCGTGGCTTTCGATCTCCTTCCCGGTGACGAAGTAATCAGCGCGGGAGTTGTCGGAGACCTTCGTCTTGGCGAAATAAAAGGCCCCGCTGCCGGACACGGTAGAGATTGGCGGATAGGTCCAGTTTATCTTCCCGCTAAACAAATAGCCCTTGGCGGCGCCGCTGCCGTAGGCATAGCCCACCATATCATTGCCAGCGACCTTATCGGAGGTCTCCGTGAGGGTGCCGTCAGCCGCGATGGAGGCCACGCCGACGGGGATCACCGCGTCTGTGGCCAGCGTATAGCCGCCATCCGCAGCCGAAGCATCCTCAATGAAGAACTGCACATAATTCTCCGGAATCTCCATATTGAAGGTGCCCGTCACCACGCCGCCCGAAACCGCAAACGACTGCTGATCGGTCAGATAATACGTATAATAGGTTTCGCTGAAAACATAGTTGCCAGAACCATCAGCGGATACCGTCGCCCCGCTGCCGAAGGGCAGATAAACCGCGCGCATGGAAACGGACCCGTCAGCAATCGCAGACAGGCCCTTGGAGGTATTCACCCAGCTGCTGCCGTCCCACTTCATCTCCAGATAAGCAGGAGCGGTCTGTCCTTGAATAAACACGAAGATCACGTCGTTCTCTTCCCAGCCCGTCTTCACGGCCTTCGTATCGCCAGGGTGCGTAGCGCTGAGGTTGAACACAATCTCGGAACCTTCGTTGGAAGGGTTCTCCACAGGCTGCTTCTCGCAGGAAACCAG
Source organism: Bacteroidales bacterium (assembly GCA_017960085.1). Classification (GTDB taxonomy): domain Bacteria; phylum Bacteroidota; class Bacteroidia; order Bacteroidales; family UBA932; genus Equibacterium. The sequence goes on along the minus strand of JAGCZI010000011.1, from coordinate 696 downwards.
CGCGACTAAGGCGGCGCAGACCATCAGAATGATTCTTTTCATTGCTCTGTCCTCCTTGATTTACCAGACTTCTTCTTCGCCAAAACCGTTATACTTCCCGCTGGCGCAGATCACGCCTTCATATTGAACATTTACGACCTCCACCACGGGAGGCACATAGGGATGTTTGTTATTATCTTCCATTAGACGTGTTTAATTGGCAGAATGACGGAGCGATGCCCGATTGAATCGGGCATGACAAAGACCTTTAAAATATGTAACTCGCTGATTATTAACGAATCTATCCCCCCCCCCATGATAACGGAAAGGGTGCTGCCAGATATGTGCTCGCGGAGATTCAAGGTAATCGCTAACTAACTGACTACAAGTATACGGATTTTCCCCCGATTCCGCAAGAGGTATCCAAGGATAGAGTGGAGGGTTTGGTTATTTCGAGGGCAAGGCCAGAGATTTACAATCGCGAAAGCAGCAAATCGGGGTCAGTTTCTGACATAAGGGAAACCGCAAACCATTTCTTGCCAAGATCTTTCAGGGAAGCCCCTACGAGGTATACCCGATTATCTATGATCAGGAATCGGTCATGTGATTTCGCAAACTGCTTAACGTCAATGACAGGGTATTGGGCATTATGCTTCGTTATATCCAATCTGAGTTGTTCTGATATTTGCTTGGTATAGACTTTTGCCGATACGCCTT
>JAGCZI010000101.1 GCA_017960085.1 Bacteroidales bacterium | reverse complement strand
TGCCGCGGCCACGATACGCCGGCTGTCTTCAGCATCGATGGCAGCAGAAGCGGAGTCTTGCGAAGAAATGGTTTCGGGAATCGAAGTGACTGCCCTGCCGGCAGCCTTGCGCAGATGAGACACGCAGAGATTTTTGGTGACGGTGACGGCCCAAGCCTCTACATTGCGTATATCAGCCCCATCCTGCTTTGCAGTCCACAGACGGACCAGCGCCTCCTGGGCGATATCCTCCGCTGCAACTCCAAGGCCGGAAGCCCGGATAAACTTCCGGGCCAGGCCAAGGACTTTGGGCCGCACTGCTGCAAGCTCGATATCTAATGTTTTATCCATTCTTCACCCTTATAGACGCAAATTTTGCAAAAAGTTAAGGGAGAAGGGAAGAAATTATTGGTTGATGTATTCAACGCCATTGTAATAGCGGACCACGGCCTGCTTGATGAGGTATTTGAAGAGGCTGTTCATCTCGTCGGCGCGGGCCTTGAGGTAATTGTTGTTCGCTGTCTGGAATTCAAGCGGGGAGATCAAGCCCTGCTCGAGCTTCTTGAGGTTGAGGCTGTAGGCCTCCTGCTGCACCTCGGCCTTGCGCTGGGCCTGCTGGTAGGCGGTGGCAGCGCCGTCGCGGTCCTGGATGGCACGGCGCACTTCGCTCTCCACGTCGCGGCGTTTTTGGTCCAACTGTGCAGCGGCTTTGTCATAGGCGTGCTGCTTGCGGGAGATATTGGACTGCTTGCCGAGCCGGTTCCAGATCGGGATTGAAATCGACAATTGGACATATTCACCGCTGTTGTTGCGGAACTGGTCGGGGAAGGAAGCCGTTGCCGAGCCTTCATATGAGTAGTAACTTGTATTCCAGCCCGCGTAGACTCCGACGCTGGGCAGCACCTGCCATTTGGCTGTGCTCAGCTCCCTGCGGGCGTTCAAGGCCTGCATAGATGCAATCTGCACCTCCGGGTTGTTGTCGAGAGCGAAATCTACGACAGCCTCTCCGGCTACCGGATCAAGTCTCCAGGCAGGCATCGAAGTGTCGATCTGCAGCTCGTCTTCCATCGGCCAGAACATCAAATCCGCCAGCACCATCGTCTGGTCGCGGTACATATTATAGGTATTCGTAAGGTCGTACTGCCGGCCTGCCAGATCCGCCTCCATCTCTATCACGTCCGCGTGGCCTTTCTGCCCCAGCTCCTCCTGCCGGCGGGCCTTGGCAAGCGACTGCTGCGCCGCCTCCACCTGCTCCTCATAGACATCGACAAGCCGTTTGTAGTACACCACATTATAAAAGGCCTCCATAACGGCAAGGCAGATATCGGCCTCCACCTGCTTCTCCTGCGAGTCTGCGATCAGCATCCCCGTCTTGGATATCTTGTAGTTGTTGACAGCATTGAAACCGTCGAACAGATCGTAGCCTGCCGACACCCCGTAGTTGTTATGGAACGACGTAGTGTTGAAATATATATTGGTCTGCGGGTCGATGCTGCGGCCGAAGTTGTAGTAGGCGTAGGTCTGGGCGGTGATCTGCGGAGTGAACAAAGCCAGCGCCGCATCTCTGCGGGCAATCTGGGCGTCACCGGTCGCAGCCTGCTGGATGCGTACCTTCGTCGAGTTCGAAATCGCGTACTCCATACAATCGTGGAGCGTCATTGTCTGTCCCCAGGCCTGCATAGAAGGTATGCAGGCACTGAAGATCAAACCAAAAAACCATATGAAAAATTGTCTTGACATCTAATTATATCTTTCTGCTTGCAGGTATTTTAACATCGTGCGTGCCAAAGCCGCTATCCCGCTGATTATCTGCAATTAACCAGATAACAGCAATACCGCAAAAGTGTAAAGGACTTTACATCTCTTTACACTTGCAGGCTTTACACTTTACAACAGGGCCGGTTTACCGGAAAACAAGCTGGAATACCGTCTGCCCCTCGTCACTCTTCAACAGTTCAATGCTGCCGTTATGGTTGCGCATAATCTGTCGGGAAAGGCTCAGGCCTATGCCTGAGCCTTCCTTTTTTGTAGTGTAGAAGGGTATGAAGATCTGTTCCTGCGCCGCAGCCGGTATCGGCTCGCCGTCGTTGGCCACCTGGATGATCACATCGTCATCCTTGCCCATCCTGGCCGTGATGTCGATGTGCTTCGCTCCTGCCTGCAGCGCGTTCTTGATAAGGTTGATGAAGATCTGCGAGATCTGCCCCTCGTCGGCATAGATCATCAGGGCATCCTCCTGCGGCCGATACTTGCAGCTTGCGCCGCAACTGGCGGCGAATTCGCTGTTCAGGCCGATGACGCTGTCCATCAGTTCCTGCAGATACAATGCCTTGCGGACCGGCTTCGCAACGCCGGAGAGCTGCCGGTAGGTCTGCACGAAATCTATCAGGTTCTTCGAAGAGTCGGAGATGGTTTCCAACCCTGCCTTGATGTCCATCTCGCTGCGGCCTTTTTCGTCCACAGACTTGGCCATTGCATCGGAGAGAGAGGCGATCGGCGACACAGTGTTCATTATTTCGTGGGTCAGCACGCGTATCAGCTTGGTCCACGAATCCTGCTCGTGGGCCTGCCGCTGCTTCTCAAAGATAGTGCGGATGCGGTTCAGCGTACGGTTGAAGCGGCTGTTGTCCTTGAAGCGGAAGTTTAGTTCACCGTCTTCCAGGGCATCCATCATATAGGCCACTTTCTTGATATCCCTGCGCCTCGTTCGGAGCGTAGCGGCCACTGCCGCAATGATTGCGGCGGCCAAGACAAGAAGTATTACCTGCCAGCTAGAAACCATATTTTTTGAGTTTCGCGTATAGCGTCGGACGGCTTACCCCCAGCATCTTGGCGGCAGCAGAGATATTGCCCTGAGTGCGGGCCATCGCATCGCGCACCTGCCTCTCCTCCTCAGCCTCGCTGGCAGGCTTGGCTGACGTCCCGGACACCCTGGCGGCCTGGTCCAGCTGTATGTCTTTTGCGGTGAGTTCATTCCCCTCCGAGAGGATTACCGCCTTCTCTATGCAGTTGCCCAGTTCGCGGATATTTCCGCTCCAGCGCTGCTCCTTCAGCAATTCTGCGGCCTGCGGTGTAATGCCGGTCAGAGGCCGGTGGTATTTCTGGGCAAACCTTTCCAGGAACATCCGGGCCAGAGGCACGATATCTTCTGCACGCTCGCGAAGCGGCGGCAGCGCGATATGGACTGTGTTGATGCGGTAATAAAGGTCCTCGCGGAAACGGCCTTGCCGCACCAGCTGCTCGAGGTCCATATTGGTGGCACAGATGAGCCTTATGTCTACAGGGATGGCCTGGCTGCCGCCCACACGCACCACGCTGCGGTTCTGGAGGACACGCAGCAACTTTGCCTGCAGGTGCAGCGGGATGTTGCCGATTTCATCAAGGAAGAGTGTGCCGCCGTGAGCCTGTTCGAACTTGCCTACGTGGTCAGCGTGGGCATCGGTGAATGCCCCTTTCACGTGACCGAAAAGTTCGCTTTCGAAGAGTGTTTCCGTGATTGCCCCGGCGTCAACAGCCACCATCTGGCGGGCGCTGCGAAGACTGCGGGCGTGGATCTCCCTTGCCAGCACATCCTTTCCCGTGCCGTTCTCTCCGGTTATCAGCACAGTCGCATCGGTGGGAGCTATCTTGTCGAGCGTCCTGCGGATGGCGGCCATCTGCCTGGATTCGCCCCAGAACATAGTTGAGCCGTCAGTCGCAACACCGGCCGGGCGGGCTTCCTTCTTGCGCGCCCTGATTGCTTTGTCCCGCGCAGCAGTCAGCACTTCCATCAGCTTGTCGTTATCCCACGGCTTAACGATGAAGTCAAACGCTCCGCGCTTCATACCCTCCACGGCCAGAGCTATGTCTGCGTATGCGGTAAACAGAACTACCTCAACGTCCGGTGCCATCTTCTTGATCTCCGCCGCCCAATAGAGTCCTTCGTTGCCGGTATTGATGCTGGTATTGAAATTCATATCCAACAGCACCACATCGGGCCGCAGCTTCTCCAGTTCGGTCACCAAAGTGGCAGGGGACGGTATGGTG
>JAGCZI010000100.1 GCA_017960085.1 Bacteroidales bacterium | reverse complement strand
GATGAGGTCAGAAGGCTGCCAGCCGTAGGTGATCTTGTCGATGTTGGCATAGCCCGAGGGCACGCCGCTCAGACCGTCCTGGCGCTCCTGCCCTTTCTGGATATCGTCGATGGCCTGGTTGATTACCATCTGGATGGGGCTTGTGTCGCGTTTCATATTGCGCTCGGCCAGCACGAAAACCTCCTGCTGGGCGAACTGCAACAAGTCGTCCACAGGCATCGAGTCCTCGAACGCCTGTTTCTGGACGCGGTACGATATGGAAATCAGCTCGCGCTGGATGAATTTCTGCAGAAGGATCTTGGTGTGGTAGTCGGTATTGGCGGCGGCGCCAATCTTCATACTCAGCGCACTCAGATAGGACGCGCCTCCGACGGCTTCGAGGTCGCCGGTTTTGGTCAGCTCGTCGGCCACGGTGAGGATGTCCACCTTGTCATTGCGGGAAGCGATGGCGGTGATGGCCGAGAAAATCTTTCGGTTGCTTTCGTTGTAGAAGCAGTCGGGTGTCAGAGACTCAAGGACGTCGTTGATGCAGTCCGCATCGAGCATCATAGCGGCAAGGACGGCCTCTTCGATCTCGATCGCCTGAGGGGGTTTCCGTCCCATATCCACCGCCAGCTGCGGCAGATCAACTTTTATTTCCTTCTTTCTGGCAGGCATTACTGCAAGCTATTCCTTGACTTCTTTAGCTGTTTCGTCGAATTCGGGGCTGACCAGGATACGGCCGCAATACTCGCAGATTATGATTTTCTTGTTCTGGGCGATGTCGAGCTGACGCTGGGGCGGGATCTGGTTGAAGCATCCGCCGCAGGCGCCTCTCTTGACGGTGACTACGGCCAGGTGGTTCTTGCAGCTGTTGCGCACGCGGTTGTATGCGACATACATACGCTCGTCGATCTTCTTTGCGAGATCTTCCTTGTGGGCTTCGAGCTGTTCCTCTTCCTTGGCGGTCTCGGTGATGATCTGCTCAAGTTCGGCTTTCTTGTTGCTGAGGTCGATCTCGCGGCCTTCAAGAGCCTTGCGGGTCTCATCGAGAAGAGCTGCCTTCTCTGCAAGAAGAAGGTTGGTCTCGCGGATATGCTTCTCGCTGGCTTCCTGCTCGAGCTGCTGGAATTCGATCTGGCGGGTGATGGACTCGTATTCGCGGTTGTTCATCACCTTCTTGCTCTGTTCCTCATATTTCTCGACGAGGACCTTGCACTCTTCGATCTTTGCCTTCAGGTCGGAAATATACTTCTCAGCATCCTTGATTTCAGCCTGGGTGTTGCTTATCCTTGTATGGAGACCGGCGATGTCGTCTTCCAGGTCCTGGACCTCCAGGGGAAGTTCGCCGCGGAGAAGATGGATCTTGTCTATTGCTGTGTCTGCCTGCTGGATTTTGTAGAGCGTACGGAGCTTTTCTTCCATTGACACACCGTCGGACTCGGTCACGGACTTCACCGCAGATACGAAGGTTTCGCTCTGGTCAATAGGGGTAACGATTGCCTTGTTAGCTTTTTTTGTAGCCATAATCTACTTAATAGTAATATACTGGATTGTTGTTATTCTGAGTTTTGCGGACTGCAAAGGTATGTATTTTTTCGCTAAGCAGTCCAAATAATTTATCGACAATATCTATTTCACTTTCGTAGTGTCCCACGTCGAGCAGCATAAAGCCGGGATCGGTAAAAAAGCTGTGGTAACTGAGGTCGCCGCAGAGGTATGCGTCAGCTCCGGCGCAGCGGGCCTCTTCGATCATACTGCCTCCAGACCCTCCGCACATCGCTACGCGCAGCACCGGAGTCGGCAGCGGCTTCGAGCAGCGGACTGCCGGCAGGCCGAAGGTCTTTTTGACCATCTCTATGAAGGCCTTGCTGTCCATTGCCTGCGGCAGGTCGCCGACAGCGCCCAGGCCGTCTTCGCCCAGCGAAGTTATGCCGGTCAGGCCGAGCTTGTCAGCCATCAGGCGGCTGACCCCGTCCGCCGCCTTGTCGGCATTGGTATGGGCGGCATAGACCACTATGTCATTCTTGATCGCGCTGATTATCGTCGCCCCCAGGAAAGTGTCGGGATTGATTTTCTTCACGCCTTTGAAAATCAGGGGATGGTGGGTCACGACCATATTGCAGCCTGCGGCCACAGCCTCCTCGATGAGGGCGGGGGTGCAGTCGAAGCCGACCATTATGCCCTTGACCTCGGCTTCAGGGCTGCCGATGCACAGTCCGGCATTGTCCCAGCTCTCCTGAGTGTCGAGCGGAGCGAAACTCTCGATTATGTCAGCGACTTGACGGGCCTTCATCCTAGATCTCGTTCTTTACGGTTTCAAGCAGGGAGCGGATCTCTTTCAGCTTGTCGATCACTTCGAAGCGCTGGTCGGCTCCTTCGGCATTGCTTCCGAGAAGCTTGCGGGCTCCTTCAAGGGTAAGGTTGCGCTCCTTCACCAGGAAGTGGATCTTCTTGAACATCTCCACATCCTCGGGGCTGAAAAGGCGGTTGCCCTTGTTGTTGCGGCGCGGATGTATGAAATCCGTGAAATTGTCGGACCAGAAACGGACCAGGGAAGTGCTCTCCCCCAGCAGTCCGGCCACCTCGCCTATCGTGTAACAAATCTTGCTCATAGCTTGACTTTATGTTTTTAATCTATTGACTGTCCGGTATAAGATGATATGACCACCATATCGCGGTAAACGGCGGGGCTCAGGTCGGCGAAGAAATAATTCACCGGCTCGACGCTGCGTCCCTGGCGGATGACTTCGTAATGCAGTCCGCCCGAGAAAGTCGTTCCGCTCATTCCGACCCTGGCTATCACCTCCCCCTGCCTGAGGTTCTGTCCCTGATGGACATATATCTCGCTCAGATGGCCGTATACGGTCTGGATGCCGTTGCCGTGGTCTATCGTCACGCTGTTGCCCATTCCTTTGGAAGATTTGTCGACCTTTTTCACCACCCCGTCGGCAGTGCTGAGCACCTGCGTCCCGACAGCTGCGATGATGTCAAAGCCGCCGTGGCGGCGGAGAGTCTTGTAGAACGGGTTGATCTTCATACCCAGCGAAGCCCCGGTCTGAGCCAGTTTGAAGTTTTCCACGGGCAGGATTGAAGGCAGGCTGGCGGGCTTGAATTCCTCGTCGCCCAGAGCCTGGAATATGGCCCTCAGCTGACGGTTGACGTTCGATATCCTTTCGTCGATGCGGTCGACCTCATCCTTCGAGTAGGCGGCAAGCTCTTCGTCGGAGAGGGAAGCCAGGAATGCGTCGCTGGTGAGGCTGTCGGTCTCTATAAAGGTTTCCGTCGAAGGCGGATCGATGCCGAATATGTCGTTGTAGATGCTCTTGTCGCGCAGCTGCAGGTTCTTTATGACGTCGTCGAGGAGGTCCGCCTGATCGCTCATCCTGTCGTATTCCTGCTCCAGATAGTCATTTTCGAGCGAAAGCTTCTTCTCACGGTCGGTGCTGAAGACGAGCGCGAACAGCAGATACATCACTGCCGCAGCCAGGATGCCGTACAGGCAGAATTTTAGGACGGTCAGGATTATCCTGCCGGCGGTCAGTGTCTCTTCTTCGAAAGACTTGCTTTCCCTGTTGAAGCGATATTTCTTCATTACGCCTACCCCCTGCTTCTGGACTTAGAAATCATGTCCTGATACTCTTCGGGAGTAATGTCGTTCGAGAAAAAGTTCCAGGGATTGACGGCCGTGCCCTTGTAGAGCACCTCATAGTGGAGATGGGGGCCGGTAGCACGTCCCGAACTGCCCAGCTCTCCGACTTTGTCACCCCTGCTGACCCTCTGGCCCTCGATGACGCTCGCACCCAGCAGATGGCCGTAGCGGGTGGTGTAGCCGAAGCCGTGGTCTATATCCACGACGACGCCGTAGCCGTAGTAGTTGTAGTCGACGCGGACCACGACTCCGTCGCCGGTAGCGTAGATGTCAGTGCCCTTGGGGCCGCCGATGTCGATGCCGCTGTGGAATTTGGCTCCGCCGTTGATAGGGTCGGAACGGTATCCGAAGGGCGAAGTCTGCTGCATACTCTTGGTGGGGACCACGGGATAGATGCTCGGAACGCAGTTGGCCATATCGCCCGCCCTTGCGGACAGGGCCTGGATGTCGTCGAACGAGAGCGACTGCACATAGGCTTTCTTCGTCAG
>JAGCZI010000099.1 GCA_017960085.1 Bacteroidales bacterium | reverse complement strand
TGCGTCTTCCTGATGAACAACTACAGTGGCAACGAGACTGTGAATGCCGGCACGGGCAAGGAGCTCAGCATCAAGGCGCTGACGGAACTGGTGGCCCGCGTCGTGGGCTACACCGGCCGCATCGAGTGGGACAGCACGCGGCCGAACGGCACTCCGCGCAAGCTACTGGACGTCAGCAAGGCCACGGCGCTGGGCTGGACCTACAAGACGGAGCTGGAGGACGGCATCCGCCTGGCCTACGAGGACTTCCTCACGAATCCCGTGCGGGCAGAAAGGTAGCCTTACAATTCAGGGACAGACATCGAGTATTTAAATCCTATCTATATGAAACTGAGATTCTTTTTTCTGGCGGTGATGATGCTGGTGGGCGTCGGCGCCGCTGCGTATGCCCAAGAGGCTTTCAGAGTTAATGTGGTGCAGCCGGAGCACGCCAAGATGGTGGTGACTCCCGCCGTGCCTGAAGACGGTATGGTGCCGGCCGGCACTGTGCTGCACGTCAAGGTCAGCGACATCGAGCCCGGCTGGACCTTCGACAGCGGCTACTATCTGGCTATGACCAAAACTGTCCGCTGGCCTGTGAACATCGAGTCGATGGAGCCGGAGTTCGACGTCAAGGTGGAGGGCAACATTATGAGCCTCGGAGCTTCGATAATGGAGGCTTCCCGCGCCGAGGGCTACAAGGTCATCCAGGACATCGAGTATGCCAAGCCAGGCGTCAAGCCGCTGAAGTACGATGCCTTCATCCCCGACGGGGCAAAGAATCTGCCGGGCATCGTGATTATCCACGGCGGCGGCTGGTCTTCGAACACCGAGGACATTATGCGCGGCCTGGCCCGCGAGCTCATCAAGGGCGGCAAATACGTGGTCTTCAGCATCGACTACCGCTGGATCAACAATGGCGACGGCGACGAGACTCCCAATACTATGACTGACCTCATCGACGACTGCTACGGTGCCATCCTGCACATCCAGAAGCACGCGAAGGACTACGGCCTCAACCGCCGCAAGCTGGCTGTGACCGGCGACAGTGCCGGCGGCCATCTGTCTGCCATCTGCATCGACGCTGTGGAGCGCGTGGGCAAGGACGGTTTCGTGCCGACCTATATGCCGAAGGGTATGTGGCTGGGCCGTGCCCGCCGCTGGCTGAAGGGCATCAAGGCTGCCGCGCCGAGCTACGGTGTGTTCGATGCCAAGAGTCTGGCCGGCTTCCTGCGGAATATGCCGGAGGAGGAGGTTGTCAAGGTTGTGCCGATGGACAACGTTCCGAATATCCGCAAGCGTGCCGTGCCGCAGTTCCTGACGCTGGGTACGCTGGACCGCACTGTGGGCCGCGAGCCGATGGAGGAGTATGTGCAGCTGATGAAGGATAAGGGCCAGAGGGTCGAGTACATTCTCATCGACGGTGCCAGCCACGCTTTCTTCGATTGGAAGCCGGACCAGCGCACGAAGGATACCTTCGAGAAGTTCGGTGTCCCCTACGCCAAGAAGATGCAGGAATTCTTCGATTCCGTATTCTACAAGTAACCGTTAGAGTTCCAGGTGGAGCGTGAGCTCTTCGCCGGTCAAGGGATTGCGGAAGACGGCGGTGTAATTGCCGGTGGGGAGCCAGATGTACGAGGTCTCGAAGGGGTCTTCTTCGTCATACTCGTAGATTTCGCAGGCCATCGCACGGCCTTCCTCAAAGTAGTCCCAATGGGAGCGCCATACGACCGGCTTTGAACTGCCCTCGGGGAAGATTGCCCACGGGATGTCCTTCTGGGTCCTGAAATAGAGATAGAGGCTCTCGCCGTTCAAAGCCTTTTGCATACCTTCGGGCTGATCCTGCGCGTAGCCGACCTCGATGAGCGACGACAGCGGACGCTTGGTAAAGACGATACAGTCGTACGGGAGCAGGGAGTACGGAACCCAGGCTCCGCTGGCCTCATCCTTGACGGCAAGCGCGATCCGGTCCCCGTCGGCAATGCCGCCGGCGATCATACACTCCTGCGGGACGATCTCATACCAGCGATACATATCCACTTCCATCGTATGGTCTTTGGAAATCTGCTCCTTGAAGGCGCCCTTGCTGTCGTAAAGAGCAAAGCAGAGAGTGACCTTGACATAGTTGTCGGTTGAAGGAATAAAGGAGTCCAAATAGAAATAGCATCTTTCAAGGGTGAACTTCGTGTTCTGCCCAAGATCGAAAGACGGGGTAATGACCGCATCTGAAAGATACAGATTATACTGAGGCTCGCCGCCCTCGTCAGGCTTGATATTGACGACGGCTCTCTGCCAGTCATAGAACTCGGTCATATCTTCCTCGTGACCTTCTATCGGGGCGAAGGTAAAGAATGCAGACCCCTGGCCCCAGCCGTAATTGATGCTGAAAAAGCGGCCGTCGTAGCCGTCGATCACGAAGGAGTGGCCCCCTTCTTCGCTGTAGCCGGCGTAGAGGATGGGCCTGTCGGCATTAATCTCATCCTTCATCATCTGCTCCCACATCTTCTGCGAGTGGACATCTTCGCGATATTTTATCTTCATCTGCTTGTCATAGCCGAAATACTCCGTCAGATGATAGGCATCTTCGTTATATGCGCCGGAACCCTCAAGATCGAAATCCATCTTGTACATCACAGCCACGTCATAGAGCAGCCGGGCGATCTGCTCCGACTCCTGGGCATTGAAGCCCTTGGCTTTGTCGGGCATCAGCGACCAGTCGTAGGTGTGGCCCAGCTGTATGGGCGAGATGTGTCCGCCGCCGAAGTCGTAGGCAGGGATCGTCCCCACCCCTTTCTCGGGCCATCTGTGATATTTCATTATGATGGCGGTGGCCGTGGCGACGCAGCCGATCGGCGGCTTCTGTCCGTCTATCTTCGGAGCCAGGTCGTTGAAGGGAGAGAACTGGTTCCATTTCGCAGTCTTGAGGACGACAGGCTCTTCGGGTTCCTCCTCGTCGGCTTTCGTAGCAGCGGAAATCCATCCCTGCGAGCGGGCGAAAGCGATGATGTCGGCATACCACTTCAGGCCGTCCATCATATTGACGGGGATGTTCCCGACGGGGAAGCTGTCTTCGAGAGAATAGGCCAGCACGGTGCGGGCTACATCGTCGCCGGCAGCGATGACATAACCGCCGGAAGGCATATCAAAGACATATAGTGCAGGATCAGCCGGAGCCTTGGTGACACTCTCGGGAAATGTATACACCAGCCGCAGGTCCTCGGCACGCACGGCTGCAGCCTTGGTGAGGCCGCGATCGGCAGTGAAAAACTCAGCGGCATTGCGGCGGGCCTGGGCCTCGGGGATGGGCCGGGCATCTGACATCTGCCACACAAGCAGTGCGGCAACTATTGCTATCAATCTTCTCATTTGCGCAGCTCCCTCA
>JAGCZI010000098.1 GCA_017960085.1 Bacteroidales bacterium | reverse complement strand
GTTGACCAGCTTGTTGTCGCTGATGTCCATTATGCCTTTGGAAATCTTGAAGAGGAACTGAGTCTTGGCAGTATAGTCGACTGCGACGGCAGGCCATCTTGCGATGCCGTCGGCATCGTAGAGGAACGAGCAGGCGAACACTTTCTTGAACTCCCCGGCTATTGAAGTGGACTCGATGAGCTCGGTCAGGCCGGAGGAGATGACATAGTGCTCCACCTTGACTCCTTTCGAAGAGCCGTAGGAATTGATCAGGCTGAACCATTTGCTGACACCGTTGAACAGCTCGATCTGCGGACCGAACTGCTCCAGGAAAGGGCGGGTGAGGGGGATACCCATCCTGGCCGCTTCATCGATCATAACTTTCATATAGGCCAGCACGCTGCACATTGACTTGTCGATGCCGAGGCCGTTGCTGGTGCTCCAGAAGCCTTCTATTGTGTTGCCGAGAGCCTGGATCAAGCCGTATTCCTGCATATTGGCAGGGGAGAGCGTCCCGTCGAAATCATAAATCAGGGCTACTATAGGTTTTTTCAGAGACATTTTTTTTACTTTTGACACAAAGATAATAAACCAAATCCTCTCTCGTTAGTCTAATAGAGCAAATCATATAAAATAAAGTAAAGACAATGAAAAAGTTTATCCTAGCATTAGGCGCAGCGCTGATCTGCACCATTTCTCTTGCACAGCCCCCGATGGGTGGTGGCGGTTTCCCGGGCGGAGGATTTCCTGGTGGAGGATTTCCCGGAGGAGGATTTCCCGGCGGCGGCATGCCTCCCGGAATGATGATGGGTATGTTCGGAATGGATGTATCGACTTTCAGCAGCGTCGAGGTGGCAAAAGCCCAGGCTGAAGCTTTCAAATCAATCCTTGACCTTTCCGACAAACAGCAGAAGAAGATATACAAGGTGGAACTGAAAGTCGCTGATGAGCGTTATATGGACCTCCTCAAGGAGCAGAGCAACAATCGCCAGCGTGGCGGCGGAATGCCCCGCGGCACTTTCGGTCCCAATATGAACGGCGGTTTCCCGGGTGGCGGACGCCCTGGTATGCCTCCGGCAGGTGCTCCCGGTATGGAAGTACAGCAGCAAGAAGACGATGACCCCCTGTCTACTTCCGAGGATATGATCACCGACGTGGACAAACTGAAAAAATACGACGGAATGCGTGTAAAGCAGTTCAAAAAGATACTGACTCCCGAGCAGGCAGCAAAATGGGAGCATTATAAGGAAGTGCGTTACGAAAGAGCTGTCAAGAGGGCTGAGATGCAAGCTCAGGCTGCTGCAGCTGCTGCAGCTGCTGCAGCAGAAGGCCAGCAGGGCCAGGCTCCCGCAGGATACCAGGGCGGCTACCCCGGTGGCGCTCCTGGCGGTTATCCCGGCGGAGCCCCCACAGGCAATTAACGGTCTCTTTATCCTTTAAATATGACGACTCCTAAATCAGCGATGATTTGGGAGTTTTTTTCGGATATTATGATTACCTTTACGTAATATACGTAATAACCTAACCTAAACTGATAAATGGAAAACGCTGTAAAGACTCCGTGGTATAAATTCTTGAACGGAGTTCCTGCCCACCTGGATTATTTCCAGGGCTCGATGTTCGACAAAGTCTCTTGGATAGCTGAAAAATATCCCGACAACATCGCCTTCGACTTTATGGGTAAGTCGACCTCCTACAAGAAATTCATCAAGAAGACGGAAATGTGCGCCAAGGCGCTCAAGACCATAGGCATCCGTGAGGGTGACTGTGTTACCATCGCTATGCCCAACTGTCCTCAGGCCATATATATGTTCTATGCGGTGAACCTGGTAGGCGGCATCGCCAGTATGGTGCACCCGCTTTCGAGCGAGAAGGAGATTGAGTTCTACCTCAATGAGTCTAAGAGCATCACCATCATCACCCTTGACCAGTTCTACGGCAAGGTTGAAAGGATACGCAAGAACACCAGCGTCGTCAACGTGATCATCGCCAAGATCAAGGACGAACTCGCCCAGCCTCTGAAAACCGGTTTTATGCTCACTGAAGGCCGCAAGATCGCCAGAATTCCCGATGATGCTCCCGTCATTATGTGGAATGATTTTATGAAGCTTTCAAAGTGCTGTTTTTATAACTATAAGGTAGAACGCAAGAGCGAGGATCCCGCAGTGATCCTGTATTCCGGAGGAACCACAGGAACCACCAAAGGCATCGTGCTGACCAATGCCAACTTCAATGCGCTTTCGCAGCAGATCATTGCCACCAACCCTATGTTCGCTCCCGGTGACAAGATGCTTGCAGCTATGCCGGTATTCCACGGTTTCGGTCTCGGCGTCTGCATCCACTCGATGCTGGCCAGCGGCGGCCGCTGCGTACTAGTGCCCCGTTTCACTGCCAAGAGCTACTCAAAGCTGATCACCAAATACAAATGCAACTTCATGGCGGGCGTGCCGACCCTTTACGAAGCTCTGCTCCGTCTTCCCAATATGAAGAAAGCTGACCTGAGCCACCTCAAAGGCGTCTTCAGCGGCGGAGACTCATTGTCTATCGAGCTCAAGAAGCGTTTCGACGCATTCCTCAAAGAGCACAAGGCTACCATCCAGGTCCGTGAGGGATATGGCACCACCGAGTGTGTGACTGCATCCTGCCTCACGCCGACCGGCCTGGCCAAGGAAGGCAGCATCGGCATACCTTTCCCTGACACTTACTACAAGATAGTCAAGCCCGGCACCATCGATGAAGTGCCTTACGGTGAGGAAGGCGAAATCACCCTTTCAGGCCCCACTGTGATGGCTTGCTATTACAACAAACCCGAAGAGACTGCCAATACGCTGCGCAAGCACGCTGACGGCCGCATCTGGCTGCACACAGGCGACCTCGGCACGATGGATGAAGACGGCTATATCTATTTCAAGGGCCGTATCAAGAGGATGATCATCACATCGGGATACAATGTCTACCCCGCACAGCTCGAGAACATCCTTGACGCCCACGATTTCGTTCATATGAGCTGCATCATCGGTGTCCCCGACCCGTATAAGATCCAGAAGGTTAAAGCATTCGTTATGCTCAAACCCGGAGTGGCTCCTAATGATGAAACCAAGCAGACCCTGCTCGACTACTGCCGCAAGTACATTGCAAAATATGCTATGCCTTACGACATCGAATTCCGCGACGAACTGCCCAAGACGCTGGTAGGAAAGGTGGCATACAGGGTCCTTGAAGAAGAAGAGGCTAAAAAACGTGAGGAGCAGAAAGGATAGCAGACTTACGAGAGGTCTTGGCTTGCAGAAATTTATGTACCGTTTCTGCCAGATTTTCATTGGTCCCTGGCTGTTCCTTCTGTATCATTTCCATCCCAAACCCTGCAAGGTCAAAGCAAAGACCTTCCTGGTGGTGTGCAATCACACCCTGAACCTTGACCCGGCACTTATGGTGCTCGGCCTTAACCGTCATATGCGCTTCGTAGCCAATTCAACGCTGGGCAAAGGATTCGGCGGACGGCTTTTCGTCTTTTTCTTCGGCTTGATACTGAGGGAGAAAGGCGCCAGTGGAGATGCTGTAATCAGGCAGATTGAGGATAACCTGCGCGCGGGTGCTTCAGTCGGTCTCTTCCCGGAAGGCAACCGCAGCTGGGACGGAGTTTCGGAGTTCATCTCCCCCAGGACGGCCCGTATGGTGAAGGAATCCGGCGCGGCGCTCGTCACATACAGAATTACCGGAGGCTATCTTCTCAAGCCCCGCTGGGCCGCGACCAAACGCAAAGGGCCCGTGCGTGGAGAACTTGTACACGAGTTTTCTGCTGCACAACTGGCTTCTATGACTGAAGAAGAAGTCTACAAGGCTATGTGCGATGACCTCTATGTCGACGCATATAAGGAGCAGGAACTGCACGGCGACGTATACCGCGGCGAGCGGCTTGCCGAAGGGATGCAGTATGCCGCCTACCTCTGTCCCGGCTGCCACCGCTTTGGCACCATCGAGACGGCCGGAGATGAAATAAGCTGCAGCTGCGGACTGAAGGCCACCTATAACCAGTATGGCCGGATAGTGGGCCCTAAGCTGCCTTTCGACACTATGCGTGACTGGAACCGTTTCCAGAAGGAATGGCTGACTGCAAATGCTGATTCCCTGCGCACTATGACCGACAAACCCATTGTTTCGGACAGTCACTTCTCTGTTACAAGGATTGCTGACGGCGTCTCATCGGACCTTTCGCACGATGCGACCCTTTCGATGTTCGGAGACCGTCTTGAAATATCATTCCCTGACGGCAGCAATGATAAAATTGTATACAACCTGTCGGAAGTGACTGGGGTGGGCAATTTCCTGGCCCGCTCAGTCTATTTCAACTGCGGCAGCAGCCTGCGCTACCAGATGGTGGCAAGCAATGCCATTTCAGTGCTGAAGTATTACGCCCTGTGGAGGGTGTTGACAGGCAGGGAGTATCTATGATTCCGCAACTTCTTTCTCGATTCCGTCGCAAAGAGCTTCCGCGAAATCCACGACTTTGACGGGTGAATACCTTGCAAAGGTGTTTAGACACAGCGGGCAGGCGGTGACAATGCGGTCGGGATTGGAGAACAGCATATTCTGTACTGAAGCCTGGGTGATGGGCTTGCGGTCCTCGAAGTTAAGGGTGAGGCTGCCGACGGATCCTCCGCAGCAGACGCTCAGCTCCCGTTCCTTTTCGGCCGGAGCTATGATTCCGACGCGGGAGAGCGCTTCGCGAGGCTCGTCATAGATGCCGCAGCCGCGACCCAGGTCGCAAGGATCGTGGTAGGCATATCTGAGGCTGTTCCTGCTGAGTTTCAGACGGCCTTCTTCCATCAGTTCATTGAAGTATTCGGTGTAGTGCATCACCCGGATGCCCTTGAGCTGGTACTCCTCTTTGAAGACGCGGTAGCAGATTGCGCAGCTGACGAGCAGGATCTGTGCTCCGCTGGATTCTATGACAGAAGTGTTCTTCTCGATCATAGCTGCAGCTTCACTGCGTCTTCCGGCGAGTATGAGCGGTCGGCCGCAGCAAACTCCTCCGCCGGCATCCATCTGGGTCCATTTAACACCGGCTTTGTCAAGAAGTTTCTTGATGGAGCGTCCGGTGACAGGAGTCAGGGACGACATACAGCCCGCATAATAAAGGACCTTGTTCTTGCCGAGCTCCGGTTGGTATGAGTCGAGATAATCGTATTTGAGACCGACGTTGTAGGTAGCACGCTCGCGGATGCGCATCCTGATGTCGTATGACTGCAGAGAGATCTGGCAGACTTCCTGGCACTTGCCGCACATCAGGCACTTCTCCGTCATAGCATTCATACGGCGGGCGTTGTTGCGCTTGATTTGGCGCACCAGGTATACTGTGGTGTCCTTGAGATTCTGCCGGCTGGCACTCATAGGGCAGGCATCTATGCAGACGCCGCAGCTGGGGCAGGTATAAATCTGCGCGAGTGCGAATCCCTTGCGGGGATGGTATACCTTGAGCCCGGCATTCTTCATAGGGATAAGCAGTATCTCCGCCGGGATGTGCATATAGCGGGAGAAGGGCAGGGCGAACATAAAGGTTCCCAGAGCAATAGAATAAAGCCACCACGCTACGGTGATGTTCTCAGGGTTGCTCATAAAGTTCTTGAGCAGCATATTGATGGGAATCGTCATAAAGCTGCCTCCGGCGATGCCTGCCGTGAAGCCTTCGGCTATCCATCGCAGCGGGAAGATTGCCCACAGGGAATAAAGGCCGACACGGTCGGTGATGGACAGACGGGTGGTTCGGCGCATACCGAAGAAGCGGCTGCGTATTCTCTTGAACATCGCAAGGAAGATACCGCTGAGGACTATCAGCAGGAAGAAGTCCATCGCGAAGAACAGGAACGAGCCTCTCAGACTGTAGTTGTCCATCTCCATAAAATAACGGAAGAAGATGGGGTAGTAGAGCAGCCCTGCCTTCTTGGGGACG
>JAGCZI010000097.1 GCA_017960085.1 Bacteroidales bacterium | reverse complement strand
GTTGCGCGACCAGTTGTTCAGAGATGCTGACGAAGCTGATAAAATTTTGAAATAGAGAGATATGGAATCATTTGTCATCTTCTTTATAACTTTTATGGCCTTCATCGCAATTTCGATTGTGAAAAGCGAGAGGGAACGCCGCAAACGCGCTGATGCAAGAAGGGCCAGGGCGCAATCCCGGCAGGAGACTTTCGAAGACGTCGACTTCAAGGTTCCCGAGCCCACGACCGTCCCACAGGACAAAACTGCCTACTACGGGGAAGACGTTCCGCGCACTACTGTGACAGACCTCCAAGAAGAGGACAAGACTGTCCGCGAGAAACTCGACCTGGACCCCGAGAAGATGATCATATATTCCGAAATACTTAAACCCAAGTTTTAGAAAACTCAATATTTTTTGTAACTTTGGTATCGATTTAACGAAAGGGTCCCGTTTCACGGGATTCTTTTTAATTTTTGTCAATTCATGTCACAGATTCACTATCTTACTCAAAAGGGACTGGACGACCTCAAGGCCGAGCTTGATGAGCTCCTTGCGCAGCGTCCTGTCATTTCAAGGGCCATTGCAGAAGCCAGAGACAAGGGAGACCTGTCTGAAAATGCAGAATATGACGCCGCCCGTGAAGCCCAGGGCATGCTTGAACTCAAGATCACCAAGCTCCAAGACTCCATAGCAAACGCACGCGTAATCGACGAATCACGTCTCAACACCGACAGCGTCCAGATGCTGACCAAAGTCAAGATCAAAAACGTCAAGACCGGCGCAGTAGTGGAATATCAGCTCGTGGGTGAGAGCGAAGCCAACTTCAAGGAAGGCAAACTCGCTGCCGCAACTCCTATCGGCAAGGCTCTGATGGGCCGTAAAAAAGGAGAAATCGTGGATGTCACCGTTCCTTCAGGTGTCCTCCAGTTCGAAATCCTAGACATCACACTGTAAAATGGCAAGTATTTTTTCATTGATAGCCGCTGGGCAGATCCCGTCTTACAAAATAGCAGAAGACGAGAACTATTACGCATTCCTTGACATCAACCCCCTCGCAAAAGGGCACACCCTGGTCATCCCCAAGAAAGAAGTAGACTATATCTTCGACCTTGACGAACAGACTTACGCCGGCCTCTGGGCCTTCGCCAAAAAAGTGGCGGAAGGCATCAAGGCTGCCATCCCCTGCAAGCGCGTCGGCGTCGCCGTGCTCGGTATGGAGGTTCCCCACGCCCACATCCATCTGGTGCCTCTCCAGACCGAAGGCGACCTCAACTTCCGCAACAAGAAGCTCTCGCTGACTCCGGAAGAATTCAATGAAATAGCCCAAAAAATCGCAGCAGCTATATGAAACTGACCCTCAGGAATGCGCTGACACTCGCAGTGGCGCTCGTCGCCGCAGTCTCGTGCACCAAATATTCAGCGACCGTCAAAGGCAACATCGCAGGTCTCGACCGTTCCGGAATCGTATTTGAGAAACTTCATTTCAACAGGCTGACGGTAGTCGACACAGTCACCACCGACCACGACGGAAACTTCAGCTACAAAGTCGAACTGACAGGCAAGGACCCCGCCTTCTATTACATCTACCGCAACGGCGTCAAGCTGGCCGGAATGGTACTCAGCAATGGCGAAGTAGTCACGGTAAACGCTGACACCCTCGGCTCATATACAGTTGAAGGCTCGCAGGAGAGCAAGAATCTCAAATACGTGGACGATGCCTTCGCCAAGGCGGCTGCTGCAATGGTAGCAGTCCTCGATGAGAACCCGGAAGATGTCAACGTCCAGCTCAGCAGGATCTATATCAACCACAAGCGGGATATGATGAAGCACATTATGAGCAATCCCCACTCCATCACCTCCGCCACCACCCTCTTCCAGAAATTCAACGACGAGCTGCCGCTGTTCAACGAAAGCACCGACATTTACGTCTTCAAGAGCGTGTACGACTCGCTTTCAAGCATCTATCCCAACAGCGAATTCGTACTTGCCGTAAAGGATGAGATCGCCCGCCGTGAAGCCGCAGCGGCAATGGATTCCAAACTGGAGTCTCTCGCCCAGCAGTCTTTCCCGGACATCAAGATGAACGACATAAACGGCAAGAGCCACTCCCTGCTTGAGCTGGAAGGCAATGTCATCATCCTGTCGTTCTGGAGCATCGGTCAGGCTGAGCACAAGCTTTTCAACCAGGAGCTCACGGCTCTCTACGAGAAATACCACGACAAGGGACTCGAGGTATACCAGATATCTCTCGACACAGACAAGCCCACCTGGGCTGCCACTGTCCGTTCCCAGAAACTCCCCTGGATAAGCGTCAACGACGGCAGGGGCATCAACTCACCCTCGATCGTTTCATACAACCTCGAGCACGTGCCCACGATGTTCGTAATAGGACGTGACGGAACATTCCTCGCCAAGGACGTTTATGACGTGGCGAGCCTTGAGCCGATAATCCGCAAAGCTTTATAGAATCTTGCAGCCGCCGCAGGAAGTACAACCCAGATCTGCACAGGTCGGGTTCTTCTTGCCGTGGTGCTTGCCCCACAGACGCAGTTCCTCTTCCTTGGCGCAGATGATGCCGCGTTTGCGCAGTTCCTTGTTGCGGGATATCTCCCCGTCAGGGAACTTGCCGTCCTTGCGGAATATGATGTTGAAGCACATCCCGAAAACGCATAGAGCGACAACAGCCAGTGAAAGGAGGAAAATCTTCATCTACAGACATTTAAAATCAGGAAGCAGAGGTTTTCCGGCAACTGTCAGCACCGGAGGCACCTGCATCACCTTGAAAGCCGCACCGTTGCGCAGGCGGACGATACGCTCCACAAGGGCTCTGTCGACTCCGCCAGCCACAACCTCGTCAGGACTCAGGCCGCCGTCGTTCAACTTGTGCAGCACGGGGTCGAGTTCGTCGTAAGGAGGCAGGCTGTCGCTGTCCTTCTGGCCGGGACGCAGCTCGGCGGAAGGAGCCTTATGGATTATTGACGCGGGGATGCGTTCGCAGTCACGGTTGATGTAGTCAGCCATTTCATATACCTGCAGCTTGTAAAGGTCCCCGATGACCATTATGGCTCCGGCAAGGTCGCCGTAGAGGGTTCCGTAGCCCACCGACAGCTCGCTCTTGTTGGAAGTGTTGAGCACGAGGGCCCCGTAGCGGTTGGAATAGGCCATCAGGAGAGTGCCCCTGATGCGGGCCTGGATATTTTCTAGCGCTACGTGCCACTCTACGTCTGCGAAGTAGCCGCTGAGCTGTTTTACATACTGGTCGTATATGTCTCCGATAGGCACGATGTCATAGCTCATACCCAGTCTTTCTGCCAGGTCTACAGAATCCTTCACCGAGTGGCCGGTGGAGAAGGCGGAGGGCATCAGGATGCCGTGGACATTGTCGGCTCCGAGGGCATCGACCGCCAGGGCGGCCACCAGGGCAGAGTCCATTCCGCCAGACAGGCCTACTACGGCCCTGGTCTGGTGTGCAGACTCGAAATATGCCCTTATCTTGCCGATCAGCAGGTCGTATGCGGACTCGATGGATATTTCAGGGAAGAACAGCATATTAGTATACGAATGCGTCGCTGATAGGTTTGTTCAGGAATACTTTCTCCATTATATCCGCAAAGATAGGCGCTACCGACAGGACTGTGAACTTGGACAGGTCCGTGTTGTCATCCCTTCGAAGAGGAAGGGTGTCGGTGACGATGAATTCCTTGATTGCGGAATTGTTGATGCGCTCATACGCCGTGCCTGACAGCACGGGGTGGGTTGCGATGGCGCGCACGCTGAGGGCGCCTTTGTCCAGAAGCATATCGGCGCACTTGGTGATGGTGCCGGCAGTGTCGACCATATCGTCGACGATGACTACGTTGCGGCCTTCGACATCACCGATGGCGGTCATAGAGCCGACTACGTTGGGCTTCTCGCGGGACTTGTGACAGATGATCATGGGAGTACCCAGGATCCGCGCGTAAGCGTTTGCGCGTTTCGCGCCGCCCATATCGGGAGACGCTATAGAGAGGTTTTCAAGCTGAAGACTTCTCAGGTAGGGGATGAAGATGGAACTAGCGTAGATATGGTCTACCGGAACATCGAAGAAACCCTGGATCTGGTCGGCGTGAAGGTCAGCGGTCATTACGCGGTCGCATCCGGCGGCGTGCAGGAGGTTGGCCACCATCTTGGCACCTATCGACACCCTGGGACGGTCCTTGCGGTCCTGTCTCGCCCATCCGAAATAAGGGATGACTGCGATTACCCTGTATGCCGAGGCCCTGCGGGCGGCATCGATCATAAGCAGCAGCTCGAACAAGTTCTCGACCGGCGGGAAAGTCGACTGGACGATGAACACAGTCGCACCTCGGACACTTTCAATAAAGGCAGGCTGGAATTCGCCATCCGAGAAAACAACTACTTCTGACTTTCCAAGCTCCATATTAAGGCTGGCAGCCATTTTTTCAGCAAGGTAGCGAGTGCTCCTGCCGGAAAAGATTTTCATCTGATGATCCTCGTAATGTTCCATTTCAAATGTTGTTTGTTTTATAATTTTTCAATACTTCGTCGATGTAATCCAGCAGTTCTTCCCTTCCGGTAGCGTCGATTGTGGATGTCGTGAAGACGGGAGGCAGCGTCTCCCAGTATTCCAGCAGGGCCTGCTTGTTCTTCTCCACCTGAGCTGCCAGCGCGCCGCTGCCAAGCTTGTCGCATTTCGTGTACACGATGGCGAACGGGACGCCTTCCTCTCCGAGCTTGATGAGGAAATCCAGGTCATTCTTGAGAAGGTCGTGACGGCTGTCGAGCAGCACGAAGAGCACCATCATCTCGGGGCTCGTCAGCACATAGCCGTCAATCATCTTTTCGATTTTCTCCCTGGTGGCCTTCGACACTCTGGCATAGCCGTAACCGGGCAGGTCCACAAGGTACCAGCTGTCGTTGATGATGAAGTGGTTTATGCTGAGAGTCTTTCCCGGCTTTGCAGAGGTATGTGCAAGACCCTTGCGGCCGGTGAGGAAGTTGATGAGGGAGGATTTGCCCACGTTGGAGCGGCCTATGAAGGCGAATTCGGGCAAGGATAGCTTGGGCTTGTCAGCGACAGAACTGCAACTAGCTACGAACTTTGCCTCAGCTATCTTCATGGTGATTTTGACGTGTTTTCAGTCGTCGACAAAGATAGCAGAATCCCCCGAAAGAGTAAAATAAAAGTCAGACTTTTGTTAACTTTGTAGAAAGCGTCGCGAATTATGGGCAACAACGGACAAATCAATCTTCTGCTGCTCCAGGAGCTCATCAAGGAGAGCCTGGAAGACAGTTTCGACCGCCAGTTATGGGTCCGTGCCGAGATATGGGACATATCCGTCAATGCCAGCGGCCACTGCTATCTAACCCTGGTCGAGAAGGACGAGGCCACGACTAACATAGTCGCCAAGGCTCAGGCTATAATCTGGGCCTCTACCTTCAGGGTGCTCAGGCCCTATTTCGAGACTGCCACCGGGGAGAAGCTGCAGGCCGGGATGAAGGTACTGCTGCAGATGAGGGTGCAGTATTCCCTGATCTACGGGCTGTCGCTGATAGTGTCCAACATCGACCCGAACTACACCGTCGGCAGCACTGCCCTCGAAAGGCAGAAGATTCTCGACCGCCTGGAGAAGGAAGGAATGATGGATATGAACCGCACCCTTCCCCTCCCCGACCTGCCGAGGCGCTTCGCAGTCATATCGGCCGAGACCGCGGCTGGCTACGGCGATTTTATGCGCCATCTGCACGACAACGGCTTCGGCTACAAATTCCACACTGAGCTGTTCCAGGCCCCGATGCAGGGCGCTGAAGCTCCGGCCGGCATCATTGCCGCCCTGGACCGCATCGCCGCCCGCAGTGCGGACTTCGACGCAGTGCTCATCATCAGGGGCGGCGGCAGCAACTTCGACCTGGCCTGCTTTGATGACTATGACCTGGCTGTCAATATAGCTCAGTATCCGCTGCCCGTGCTGACTGCTATCGGCCACGAAAGGGACTGCCACGTGGCCGACCTCATCGCCCACAGCTACCTCAAGACCCCCACGGCCCTGGCCGACTATTTCGTGGACATCTTTGCCGCCGAAGAGCAACTTGTGGACTCGCTGGCCACCCGGATGCTTATGGCCCTGAAAGGCAAACGGGCTGACGCGACGGCTGCCGTGGACAGACTTCTGGCGAGGGCTTCCGGCAGCGTGCTGCTCCGCATCCAGCGTGAAAGGCGCTCAGTGGAGATGCTGCTGTCAAGGGCGGCCGCTGGCATCCTTGCCGACCTGCACGTCGCCCAGAGCCGCATCGATATGCTGCTGGTCAGGGCGGCCAATTCCGCCTCCGGCAGGCTGCAGGCCGAGAACCACAAGATCCAGATGCTCGAGCTGCGGCTGTCCGCCCTCAATCCTATGAGCATCCTTGAGAAGGGTTTCGCCATCCCCTTGAAAAAAGGCCAGAAAGTGAC
>JAGCZI010000096.1 GCA_017960085.1 Bacteroidales bacterium | reverse complement strand
TTCTCCATTGCAGTGGTAGACTCGTAGAACACTCTTTCGACGGCGCAGTTGCTGTTGCAGCCGAAGATGTTGTGATGAACGTCGATGGTGCGGATACCGTTCATAAAACGGAAGCCCTGTCCCATATCCTCGAAAGCCTTGGTACGTGTCCAGGTGAAGAGGACGGTGTTGTGGTGGAATTCGAGGGATACCTCAGGGATATCTGCGTCCTTTACGTTACCTTTAACTTGGCAGGCCGCATAGCGGCAGGCGATGAAGATGTTGTTGCAGATTTCGATATGGCCTTTGCCCATAAGAGCCTGGATACCATAGTCGCGGCAGTTTACGAATATGCAGTTTGAAATGCGGACATTGCCTTCCACGTCCATATGCAGGCCGTATTCATCACCGCTGGAAGTTCCTACGATGGGGCAGTTGGGAGAAGCGTCGGGCTCCACGAAACGGCCGGTGAGGACACCCTCGTTGGGAGTACCGGTTATTTCAAGGTCTACATTGGCCACGCAATAGCGGTTGTTCTCGCCGAGGTCGAACACGAAGCCGTCGATGACAACCGTACCTACAGGGCCGTTGTAACCGTAAGGCCTGCGGGCGTTCCAGTTGAACAGCGGGGCGGTGAACTGCTGGTCAGTCGGCTGGAACTTGGTGATATGCTTGATGACGTCACGCTCGCTGAAATCGGTAGAATAGCCGCCGTAGATGCTGATGAACTTGCCTCTGTCGGCTTCCTGCGAAGAGTTGCCGAAGCGGCCGATCTCGATGTATCCACGGTCGAGGTTTCCGAGGTAATTACCTTCAGCGACAAAAATCTGGTCGTTCTCTTCTGCAGCGTCGATGGCTTTCTGCAGGTCTTTCATAGGAGTTGAGGCAGACAGTCCGTCGGCACGGGCAGAACCCGTAGACACGCTTACATATAAGGTCTTGCCTTTTGCGGGGCGGTTGGCGGGAGCGTTCGTAGCCGCACCTGCTGCATTGCCGGCGTTGCTGATCGTACCGGATGTAGCACTGTTTACAGCTTTCTGAGCGGCATCTTTCAGACCTTTGAGGAGGTTCTGAGCCTGGAGTTGTCCACTGCAAGCCATAATGGCGATTACCGAGACAGTCAGGGCTTTGACAATAATCTTTTTCATAGAGTCGTTATTTAGGTTTTAACAAATGTAAGAAATTTAATAGATTTGTTAAACCATTTTTTCACGTACAGTCAACTGCTGAAACATTATGGATATTTCAATCATTCTGATTTCGCTGGGTCTTCTGATTTTCTTCGCCCATATCTTCGGCGCTGCATTCCCCAAGACAAGAATCCCCAGCGTACTGTTGCTGATGCTCATAGGACTCCTGCTCGGTCCGGTCACCCACATTATCAGTCCTGAGTCTTTCGGCAAGGTTGGAAGCGCATTCACGACCATAACCCTCATCTGCATTCTGTTTCAGAGCGGCACTACCCTTGATCTCAAGGTGCTGGGCAACTCCATCGGCCCCGCTATGCTCGCCACACTGCTCAATTATGTGGTAATCACAGGCATCGCAATCCTGCTCGGGCAGTATCTGCTACATCTCAACTTTGTCCAGAGCTGCTTCCTCGGAGCTGCGCTGGGCGGCACTTCATCAGCGGTAGTGATACCGATGGTCAACCAGCTCAAGCCCTCCGAAAGGGCCTCGACCATCCTCAACCTCGAAGCTGCGCTGAGCGACATCGTCTGCCTGATCATAGCGATGGCCCTGCTCGAGAGTTTCGGTACGGGCGACATCGATGCGCGCAATATTGCCTGGAACATCGTCCTTTCAATGCTCGGTTCGATAGCGATCGGAATCATCGTCGGTAACGCCTGGATCGTCATCCTCAAGAAACTGCTCACCGAACTGAGCAACTCTATGTTCACAACCTTCGCCCTCGCCTTCATCATCTACGGAGTCACCAACCTCATCGGGCTGAACGGCGGTATGGCGATCCTTGCCTTCGGTATAGCCACCGCCAACTATCACACGACCACCATCGCCAAGAAATCCTTCACCGACAATACCGACAACATACGTCTGAACGCTAATGACCGCAACTTCTATTCTGAGATCGTGTTCATACTCCAGACTTATTTCTTCGTATATGTCGGCGTCAGCATACGTTTCAACAACTGGCACTACCTTCTCGTAGGTGCCCTGTTCACCGCCCTGATGTTCGCGACCAGGTTTGTCACGATGTCCCTGATGGGAAAGAAAGGCATCTCGAAGAGAGACCGCAGGCTGATGCGCTTACTCGGCCCCAAAGGACTGGTGGCAGCCGTGCTTTCAGCCCTGCCTCTGCAATGGGCCCACGCCACACACGCTTCAGCCAAGATGATTGAAGCCTGCCAGGCCATCCAGGATGTCGCATACGCCACCGTACTCTTCAGCATCCTCACTTGCAGCATCATCATTATTATCACGGAGAAGAAGGATGACAAGGTGACCACAGAACCAGGAGACGCTCCTGACGAAGAAGGAGAGCAGCAGAAGCCTGCAGTAGCCGGAGAGACGGCCGTAGAGGAAACTGCCACCGTTGAGAAGGCCACTGAAGAGGCAGCCGCTGAGACAGCCACTGAAGAACCGGCCCCTGACGCCAGTTCAGAGCATTATTCAGATATTATCCCCGAGTAAACATATCGAGTTATGAAAGTATTATTTATAGGTGGAACCGGAACCATCAGCACTGCAATCTCCAAAAGAGTGCTCAGCAACCCCGACAATGAACTGTACCTGATCAACAGGGGCAGCCGCAACAGCATCCTCGACGGCAACCTGAAAGAAATAAGGGCCGACATCAACGACGAAGCCGACGTCGCCGCAAAGCTGGAAGGACTGACATTCGACGTAGTATGTGATTTCATCTGCTTCACGCCGGACCAGATCAGGCGTGACTACCGACTCTTCAAGGGAAGGACTTCCCAATTTATGTTCATCAGCACTGCTTCCGCCTATAACAAACCTCCCAGGAATTATGTCATCACAGAAGGCACATCACTGGCCAATCCCTACTGGGAGTATTCGAGGAAGAAAATCGAATGTGAGGAGTTCCTGATGGAGAAATATCGCGAGGAAGGCTTCCCCGTAACCATCATCCGTCCCAGCCACACCTATGACGAGCGTAAGCTTCCGCTGGGCGTACACGGCCGCATCGGCAGCTTCTCAGTGCTGAAACGTATGCTCGAGGGCAAGCCGGTGCTGATCCACGGAGACGGCACTTCCCTGTGGACGCTGACCCACAACAGCGATTTCGCCAAAGGATTCGTCGGTCTTATGGGCAATCCGCTGGCGCTGGGTGAAGCCTTCCAGATTACTTCCGGAGAGTCGCTCACTTGGAACCAGATTTATCAGTGCATAGCCGATGCCCTCGGCGTTGAACTGAAGCCTTACTACGTCACATCCCGTTTCCTGGCAGACATCGCCCCCGAACTGGATTTCGAAGGCAGCCTGCTGGGCGACAAGTCATACTCTGTAATATTCGACCAGAAGAAGCTCCGCCGCGCTGTTCCGACCTTCATTCCCGAAGTGCCTATCTTCCGTGGATTGAAGATGGCCGTGGACTACATAATGTCCCACCCCGAATGCCAGGAAGAGGAT
>JAGCZI010000095.1 GCA_017960085.1 Bacteroidales bacterium | reverse complement strand
ACGGCGAGGCCCTTGCGACTGGATATGGGAGGATGGCGTCCCGCTCAGCCCTGAACGGAATGATGGTGGATGAGATGGTGATGATGAGCAAGGCCGATATGTCGATCGCACCTCAGGCAGAGATGGAGGAAGCTGCGTACGACACCGCAGATGAAGAAGAAGGCGCAGGTGAAGACGATGCCGATGTGCGCAGTGATTTCGGGGAGACCATAGCCTTCTATCCGCACCTCGTCATAGGTCCCGACGGAAGCGCCGAGGTGAAATACACCACCCGCCAGGCCTTCGGCACATACAGAGTGCTGATACGTGCTCACGACAAGGCGCTCCACAGCGGTTCTGCCGAGCGGCAGTTCATAGTCCAGAAGGAACTGATGGTGATGCCGCAGCTGCCGCTGTTCGCCACCGAGGGTGACGAAATCGTCCTCAAGAGCTCAGTCGCAAATGTCGGCGCCCGCGAACTGAAGGGCACGGCCAGGATAGTCATTGAAGATGCTGTCACCGGCCGCAGGCTCAACCTCGGCATGAAGGACAAGAAGCTGACACTTGCCGCAGGCGCACAGACAGAAGTCGCCTGGACGGTGAAGATCCCCGCCGCGCAGAAGCTATTCGTGACCATAAGCGTTGATGCCGGCGATGTGTCTGACGGCGAGAAGAACGCCATAGATATCGTTCCTGAAGTGCAGGAGATCACCGAGACCGCATCGTTCGTGCTCGGAGGTCCTCACGGCCGCAAGTATTACGAGAATCAGCTCCGCAGCCGCATCGGCGCCAAGGATGCAGTCATCAGATATGAGGAATACAGCACCCTCGACGCGGTACGCAAGGCTCTCGAGGCCCCCGCGCGTCCCGGCAATATGAATATGATCGATTGGCTGAACGCCCTCTACGTCAACCAGACGAGGAAGAAGATCGGCGAAAGCTGGGATGCGGACCTGACGAAGGACGCTGTCGCCAAGCTGCTTTCAATGCAGCACGCCGACGGCAGCTTCAGCTGGTTCCCTTGTATGTACGGTTCAGACGTGCTGACGATGCTCTACCTCGAAAAGATCCGCCAGCTCGAAAGGATGGGCGTCGGCCCCGAAGGTCTCGATGCCAGCCTCAGCCGCGCGCTCAAGTACCTGGACGGCCGCATAGCAGCCATATCGGACACAAAGAACTGGAGCTATATCTCCCTGATAGATTATTTCGCAATCCGCAGCCTCTATATGGACGTGCCTATGTCGGAGAAGGTGGCCGGCGTCTTCCGCCAGTTCCTCACCAAATCCGAAAAAGACTGGCAGACGCTGCCGATACTGGCCAAGGCAAGGCTTGCCAATACCCTGCTGCGCACCAAGGGCACCGTCTACCACTCCAATCCACTGGACGGACGGGTTGATAAACTCATCGCTTCGCTGGTGGACTATGCCGTGGTCAACAGGACTGTCGGCTGCTACTTCCCGAACGCAGTGATGCCGTTCAGGGGCCTGATGAATTCAGAAATATACGCTCACGCTGAGCTCCAGGAGCTGTTCTGGAAGGTCGGTGAGGCTGCGACAGTCAAGGGTCTGCAGCAGTGGCTGCTGCTCCAGAAGCACAACCAGGCCTGGGAGAGCACTATGGCTACCGCCGACGCGGTGTTCGCCCTGCTCAGCCACGAAGCCGAGGACCTGAAGCTTGGCGCGGTATATTACACCTACAAGGCCCCGATGAAGGAAGTGAAGGAGTTCGGCAACGATATGACGGTCAAGAGGGGCTTCTGGCGTGACGGCCGCGAACTTGCCGAGGGCGACGTGCTGCACGTCGGCGACAGGGTCGAGGTGAGATATGACATCTGGAACGGCGAGAACCGCTCGTTCGTGCAGGTTCACGCGATGCGCCCGGCCTGCTTCTATCCCGTCGACGAACGCTCATACGGCTCTTCTTACTTCTACAAGGAGCAGACGGCTACAGGCACTGAATACTACTACCAGCTGCTGGCTGAAGAAGACACACATCTCGTGGAGTCATTCTACGTGACTCAGGAAGGTGTGTTCGACAAAGGTCTCGTGGAGATCGAGTCGCTGTACGCCCCTGAATACAGAGGCCATACGGCAGGCGGAACCGTCAGGAGTGAGTAGGCGGGTCGTCGATGCGGCGTATCTTCGCTCCCAGGGCTGAAAGCCTTTCTTCGATGTTTTCATAACCGCGGTCGATCTGCTCGACATTATGGATGAGGCTGCGGCCCTCTGCGCCCAGCGCTGCGATGAGCAGCGCTATGCCGGCGCGGATATCCGGCGAGGTCATCTCCCGTCCCTTCAGGTTGCGGGTGTGGTTGTGCCCGATGACCACGGCCCTGTGCGGGTCGCAGAGGATGATCTGGGCTCCCATATCGATCAGCTTGTCGACGAAGAACAGTCGGCTCTCGAACATCTTCTGGTGGATTAGCACGCTGCCCTTTGACTGGGTGGCGACGACCAGCATCACGCTGAGCAGGTCGGGAGTCAGGCCCGGCCACGGAGCGTCAGCTATCTTGAGGATGGAACCGTCGATATAGGTCTCCACCGAGTTTTGCTTCTGGGCGGGGATGTAGATGTCGTCGCCCTTCTGGATGACCTTTATGCCGAGACGGCGGAAGCTGTCGGGTATGATGCCGAGGTTCTTGTAAGAGACGTTCTTGATGGTGAGCTCGCTGCGGGTCATAGCAGCCATACCGATGAAGCTGCCGACTTCGATCATATCGGGCAGGATGGTATGGGAAGCGCCGTGCAGGGTCTCGACTCCTTCGATGCGGAGGAGGTTGGAGCCGATGCCTTCGATCTTCGCTCCCATTCCGACGAGCAGCCGGCACAGCTGCTGCACGTACGGTTCGCAGGCTGCGTTGTAGAGCACGCTGCTGCCCTTGGCGGTCACGGCCGCCATTATGATGTTGGCCGTGCCGGT
>JAGCZI010000094.1 GCA_017960085.1 Bacteroidales bacterium | reverse complement strand
CTTGCCGCACACGGGCAGCAGGTTGATTCCCAGGGACGTCCCCACCCTGCGGCTGTGTATCGGGCCGAAAACTATATCGCTCCACAGAAAGGTAGCCATCGCAATCCTGTCGTTTTATTTGGTTCCGAAAATACGGTCTCCTGCATCTCCAAGACCGGGAACGATATAACCGTTCTCATTCAGATGGTCATCCACGTGCGCGCAATAGATATTCACGTCCGGATGGGCGTTTTTGAGGACCTCAAGACCCTCGGGAGCCGCTATGATGCAGAGGAACTTGATAGCCTTTGGATGGCGCAGCTTGATCTGAGAGATGGCATTGACAGCCGAACCGCCGGTGGCAAGCATAGGATCGAGGACGAAAACCTCCCTCGACTCGATATCAGCAGGCAGTTTGCAATAATACTCGACGGGATTGAGGGTCGTTTCGTCGCGATAGAGGCCGATGTGGCCCACCTTGGCCTTGGGAATCAGCTGCAGCACACCTTCCAGCATACCTGTTCCAGCCCTCAGGATAGGCACGAACGCCAGCGTCTTGCCCGAAATCCTCTGACAAGAAGCGATACCGCAGGGCGTCTTGACCTCTACTGTCTCGAGAGGAAGGTCACGAGTCGCCTCGTATGTCATCAGACAAGCTATTTCATTGACGAGCGCCCTGAATTTCGACGTTCCTGTGCTCTCATCACGCAATACCGAAAGTTTGTGCTGGATCAGCGGATGATCCATTATGACGATTTTCCGTTCCATTTGAAAGTTATGTTATTGTTTCATTATTTTATCCATATCGGCCACAAGCTGCTCCCTGAGGCCAAGTGCCTTGAAAAAGCGTCTGTCCTTGCGGGCTACGAATCCCGACCTGCGGAAACGGTTCACAAGTTTCTTGAGGGATCCCGTCGAGCGGGAGAAGATGATTACTGTGAATGGAAGCAGGATCAGCGACAGAAGCCCGTACCACCACGTATGGGTCACCAGAGCCACTACTACGGACACTATCAGATACCAGACCGGACCTGTGACGAGAGAGCCCACGGCAAAGTGGAATGAAGGGTGCAGCAGTTTGTCCTTAACCTTCCTTGTGAAAATGAATCCGCCGAAGAAAGGAATCACGTTCAGCAGGGCGCACACCAGCCATACGGGGATGAAGAGCAGCCATAGTATGGTGCGGACCAATATGCCGATGACGGGATGACGCCTCTTGGTGAAAATCCAGTCCCTCAGCTGGAGTTCTTTCAGCAGGCTGCCATATTCAGCCGCCTTCCCTACCAGTTCTGCATAACGGTCAGGTTCGTTGTTACGCAAGTCCCTGAGCCTGTCGGCTATTGCCTGGTCTGCCTTTGTCTCGCTGGTGATGCTGCCGGCCGGCCTGATCTTGTTTGCCTTTATGTAATTCTTGCGGTAAACCGTACAAAGCGTCTCAAGTGCCTCGTAGTTGGGTATGTCGTCCAGATTGACCATCAGCTTCTCCACGGCTGCGTGGGCCTTCTGGGCCAGCAGATACCTCGCGCGCTCGGGATGTTCCTTGTAGACGTCATACAGCTCGGTGAACTCGAAAGGCTCTCCGATGTTCATATTGAGCTTGGACTGGAAGCGGAAATAGTCGGAATAGTTGTTGGCCATAGGGACTATCTTCAGCTTCATCTTGAAGTCGGTCTGTTCGACAGTTTCGAAGGCGATACGGGCGAAGCCCTTCTTGAAAGTTCCCAGATAACGGCCATTTTGATGGAGGGCCTCCGGGAAAAGCACTATCGGGTCCCCTTCCGAGATGACACGGGCGGCCTGACGGAATATCTCCTCGTTCTTGCCGAGCTCGTCGAGACCGTCCCTGACGCGATAAGCCGGCATCATCTTGAGCCATCTCAGCAACTTGGCCACGAAGGGCTTGTTGAATATGTCGGCGCGGGCGATGAACACAGGATGCTTGCGCCCGGTTGCGAAGAGGATGCCCAGTGCGTCGTTAAGGCTGTTCTGGTGATTGGAGATCACAAGATAGCCTTCATCCTTCGGAAGATTCTCCCTTCCGTTGACACGGTATTGCCTGTAATAAACGTAATTATGGACAAAATGGAGGTACTTGAATGCTATGTTGTATAACAAGTCATTCTTATTTACCTTACTGAAATCCAGTTGTGTTGCCATATTAATAGTGCTATAGACAGTCTAAGTTAGTAAAAATCTTCTGAATTCGCTGCACACTACGGCCGCGGCCGCTGAAACATTTAGCGACTCGCATCCTGAGCCACCCCGGGGATAAGGAGGGATAAAGAGCCTCCCGGACACTGATGGCGAGAGATAGTCCCTTATCCCAAATGATTCCGAACCCATAATGACAAGTGCGTGCCCTTCAAGTTTGCTGGAGTAAATGTCATCACCGTCCAGGAAGGTTCCGTAGACTGGGGCGCCGGCGGCGGCGAACAAGTTTGCCGCCTCGACAAGGTCGCAATATATCACCTTCTTGCGGAATATCGAACCCATCGTAGACTGGATAGTCTTCGGGTTGTAGAGTTCCACGCTGTCCTTCGATGCAAGGACTGCGTCGATGCCGAACCAGTCGGCGATGCGGATTATCGTACCCATATTACCGGGATCCCTGACACCGTCCAGCGCAAGACACAGAGCCTTCGGATCAGCGGCAAGAGCCGCCACATCTGACTGCGGAACCGCCGGCATAGCGATTACCGCCAGGGCCGGCGACGGACTTGCGAGCAAGCTGATGCGGTCCATCGTCTTGCGGTCGACAGCGACTGCCGCCGGATGCGAAACAATCCTTCTGTCCACATTATCACCTGTATAACAGATGAGTTTTACCTCAAAGCCGGAAGATATCGCCTCGACCACAAGCTTCTCGGATTCGACCACGAATTCACCCGCTTCGGCACGGGCTTTCTTGTCTTTGAGCGAACTGATGTGCTTGATCTCGGAATTGGTCATGGCAGGGGGTTCTTACTACACAAAAATAAGAATTAATTACGTATATTTGTATCAATGAAGCTCCTCAGGACCACATTTCTGCTATTTGCCGCCATACTCCTGACCGCCGGGTTTTCGTCCTGCGTGTCAACTCAGTATGCATCTATGGTGCCTGACGGACAGCACTATCTGGCCAAGAACAAGATAGTGCTCAATGATTCGGAAAAAGACGTCAAGGCCTCAGACCTTAACAAATACCTGGCCCAGAGTCCGGCCAAAGCAGCCGGCATCGGCTTCAGCGTACTGAAGGCCGCCCCGGTCATCTATGACTCCACCTCCGTGGCCACAAGCATCGACGCCATCATCCAGAGGCTTGAATACCTGGGCTACTACGATTCCAAGGCGGAAGCCGTCACACAGTATGACGGCAAGAAGGCCAACGTCACCTACAATGTCACCCTGGGCAAGCAGTTCCCGATGAAAAGCATTTCATACAGTGTGGCTGACAGCACCCTGGATTCCATTTATGCCGCCGGGCAGTCCAAGTCCCTGCTGAAAGAAGGCGACAAGCTTGCCGAGTCTGTCCTTGAACTCGAATCCCAAAGGCTTGCCTCACTGTATCGCGACAACGGCTACTACGGCTTCAGCAAGAACTATTTCTTCTTTTTCGCCGACACCACAGCAACTCCGGACAGCGCCCTGCTCACAGTCGAACTGAGGGACTACACCAGGAATGAAAGCCCCACCGCAGCAAAACCCCACACCAGGTATACAATCGGCACCGTGTCGGTAGTACCTCAAGGAAACCTGAAGGTAAAGAGCAAATTCCTGCAGTATCTCAATCGAATACAGCCGAACTCGCAATACAGCGAGACTGTCATCAACAACACCTACAGCCGCTTCACTTCCAACAGGCTCTTCAGCACTGTGAACATCGAGATGACCCCCAGGGATTCATCCGTCGTGGACTGCGAAATCCTGCTGTCACCTTCAAAACTTCAGAGCATAGGCTTCGACCTGCAGGGATCAGTTAACTCTACAGGCCTGTTCGGTGTCAACCCGTCCATTTCATATACCCATAAGAATCTGTTCGGCGGAGGAGAATACTTCAATATGGCAGTCGGAGGCAACTGGCAGTTTATGTTCAAGAGCCCGGCTTTCACTAACGAGTTCACGCTGGCTTCATCCCTGTCGATCCCCCGTTTGGTAGGAGCTCCCTCAAAGTGGTTCAGCGGTCCCGTGCTGCCCAGAACCAACATAGCCCTCTCCTACAACCATCAGAAACGCCCGGAATATGACAGGAGCATCATAGCGTCTTCGTATGGATACAGTTTCAACCCCACGTCCAACATATCGATAGAATGGACGCCGCTCAGAGCGAATGTCGTAACTGTCTACGATATGGATTCTACTTTCTTCAAGAGCCTTAGCAGCAGTTACCTCCAGTACAGCTATATGACGCACGTAGACATCGGAGGCGGAATCAACGCATACTACACCACCAATACTTCCACCAACCCGAAAGAGAGTTACTTCTATGTCCGTTTCTCCGGCAATGTCGCCGGTAACGTGCTCAATATGTTCGACCCCCTGCTCAGGCAGAACAAGGATGGACAGAGCCTGATCCTGGGAGTTCCCTACGCCCAGTATGCCCGCGGAGAGCTGAGTCTCGTCAGGACCACCTTCTTCAACAATTCGCAGGACCTGTCGCTGGCCGCCCGTATATCCGGAGGCCTCGGCTATGCCTACGGCAACTCCAGCGCCCTTCCTCTTGAGCAGCGTTTCTACGCCGGAGGCGCCAACAGCCTGCGTGGCTGGCAGTCCCGCACCATCGGCCCGGGAATGTCGCCGATAGACACGGCGTTCACAATCGCCAACCAGACCGGAGACCTGCGTCTGGAAGCCAACCTCGAGCTACGCTTCCCTATCTTCAACATCGTCAAGGGCGCTGTATTCGTCGATGCCGGCAATATCTGGGAGCTGCCGCATTACTCTCACGACAAAACGGAAATCTACAACGAAGACGCAGTCCTGTCCTGGAAAAACCTGCTGAAATCGACTGCCCTGAGCTGGGGAGCCGGCGTCAGGGTCGACCTGCAGATGCTCGTCATAAGGGTCGATATGGGTATCAAGGGCTATGACCCGGCGGTCCAGGCGTGGAGAAGGCCCGGACAGTGGTTCAAGCGGGACGGCTTCACCCTGCACTTCGGAGTCGGATATCCCTTCTAGAGACATTATGGCTAAATTCATACTATACCAGCTGCTTGTCAGGGTAATGGGAGAACGTTCGTGGACTCCCGGAGGCGACTATGCGACGAACGGCAGCGGTAAATTCAACGACATAACCCCGCAATACCTCGCAAAGCTTAAAAAAGACTTGTCTGTCAGTGCTATATGGTATACCGGCGTCCTCGCCCACTCCACCGCGACGACCTTCGAAGGATATCCTGCCGACTGCCCGGCGATAGTGAAGGGAAAGGCCGGCAGCCCCTATGCTGTCCGGGACTACTACGATGTCGCCCCTGAACTGGCGCAGGACTGCTCCCGCAGGCTCGACGAATTCAAGGCGCTGATCGAGCGCACCCACAAGGCCGGACTGAAGGTTGTCATTGACTTCATACCAAACCACGTGGCGCGCAGCTACCACTCTGCGACAAACGACTTCACTCAGGCCAGTTTCTTCCCGCTCGACGGCCCCCTGGAGTTGCCCGCCAACATCGCCGGCCACGAGTTGTACAGCGAAGACCCGGCTCTGGCCACCGGCAACAACTGCTTTTCGAGACACCCCGGCATAACCGACTGGTACGACACCATCAAACTGAATTACAACTACCGCCTGACCTGGGACAAGATGCTCGACATACTGCTCTGGTGGGCAGGACTCGGAGTTGACGGCTTCAGGTGCGATATGGTTGAGCTTGTAACGCCGGAGTTTTTTGAATGGGCCATAAAAAACGTCCGCAAGGAATATCCGGGCACGTTCTTCATCGCTGAGGTCTACGACAAGAAGAACTACGCCAGCTATTCAGACGCCGGTTTTGACTATCTCTACGACAAGACCGGGTTCTACGACGCCCTCAAGGCCATCAGCACAAACAGGGAACCTGCATACTGGCTGACTGACGAATGGCAGTTCCTGGGCGACCTGCAGCCAAAGATGCTGAATTTCCTCGAAAACCACGACGAACAGCGCATTGCCTCCGACTTCTTCCTCGCAGACGCCCGCAAGGCCTATGCTCCCCTGGCAGTATCGATGCTTTTCAACCAGGCCCCTTTTATGATTTACAGCGGGCAGGAATACGGCGAACGCGGAATGGCCAGCGAAGGCTACAGCGGACGAGACGGACGCACTTCCATCTTCGACTACTGCACCCTCACCTGGAGGGACAATCCTCCGGCTTTGCGCAAGGAACTCTACGAACGTTACAGCACTCTCACAAAACTTGCAGTCAGTGACATTTTCGCCAAAGGCGGCACCTATGACCTGATGTACGCCAACCCCACCGGCAGCGATTTCAACGCCCAGCGCGTGTTCACCTTTATGCGTGGCTGGCAGGGCCGCACCGCCCTGGTGGCAGCCAACTTCTCCGACAGCCGCATACGGATAAAAATAAGCGTCCCGAAGGACGCTTATGATTATTTCGGAATCGGAAGGGTAGCCGCGTTCGAAGAGCCTCTGACGCTGGAACCTTTCGACTACACAGTGATTCTAGCAGAATGACGGCCAGTTCAGGATCTTGAAGAAATCGTAGTCCTCAGGATTCTCGACGAACTGTTTTGCAGCCTCATAGTCAGCCTCGGTAATGTACTGGGCGATGTGGTTGTAGATGCCTTTTGCCATATCGCCTTCGATATCCACCCTGCGGGGAGGAATCTTGCCGGTCTGAGGATCCTGGAGATCTTTCAGATACAGGGGAGTAACCTTTCCGGTGGTGTCTACGTATACCATACATCCGGTTTCGCCGCGTGCGAAGAGGTCATAAACGCCGCAGCCGAGCTGTGAGCAGTACATAAGGTCATAAGCGATAGGAGTCTGGCAGCGGATGTCATAACCGATCTCGATGGGACGGGTCTTGACCTTGATGCCGAGTTCTTTCATCTTCATCTCGATGAGCTCGCTGAAGAGCTGGGCCTTTGAGATCTTGCCAAGCTCGGGATGGCCGTGCTCGTCATAGGTGAACTTGATGCCGGTAGCCTTGAGTTCCTCGTCGTTGAGCTCGTGGAACACACCTTCAGAAACTACGATACCGCCGTAACGGATGCCGAGGACCTTGCGTTTGATGATGGCTGAAACGCCGAGGCGGACGATCTTGTCGACAGTGATCTGAGTCTTGTTAAACATCTCGGGGATGATGATCATCGGATAGTGGCAGCTTGCACCTACGTGGAGTGCGAGGTGGCCTGCGCTGCGTCCCATCAGGCTGACGATGAACCAGTTGCCTGAAGTGCGAGCATCTTCGTATACGGTGGTTGCAACGTGTGCGCCCTCAGCCTTGGCTGAGTTGAATCCGAAGGTCGGAGTGTTGGCCGGAAGGGGAAGGTCGTTGTCGATGGTCTTGGGAACGTGGATGTTCTTGATAGGATAGTTCTTAGAAACAAGGAACTTGGCGATCCTGTTGGCAGTTGAAGCAGTATCGTCGCCGCCGACGGTCACCAGAAGTTTGATGTTGTTGTCCTGGAAGAGCTTGAGGTTGAAGTTCTTGTCAAAATCTTCCTGAGTCGGTTTGAAGCGGCTCATACGGAGGTAAGAACCTCCCCTGTTGAAGATATTGTCAGCCTTCTTGAAATCCATCTCCTCGATCTCGGCGTCGTGACGGAACAAGCCTTCATAACCTCCGTGCAAACCAATGACTCTGTATCCGCGAGCCACAAATGCCTGTGTGATTGTACCTACTACTGTGTTCATTCCAGGTGCGGGACCGCCGCCGGTGAGAATAATGATGGAATCTTTCATGATTTTGTTTTTATTGTTTGAATTAGTTGTATGTCCAGTCAGAATACGGGGGCCAAAAGTAAGAAAAAATAGACTATCTTTGCAACATTGCAATGTCGAAAATTACAAAATCAGCAGCCAGGGAGAGGATTGAGTTCCTCCGCAATGAGATTAACGGACATAACTACAATTATTATGTCCTGAACGCTCCTGTCATTTCCGATTTCGAATTCGACCTGATGCTGCAGGAGCTGGCGGCCCTCGAGAAGAAATTTCCCGAATTCGCATCGCCCGACTCCCCCACCGTCAAGGTCGGCAGCGACATTGCAAAAGCTCCCGATGGGGAGGCCGGCGAACGCAGGCCCTTCGAATTTGCCACCCGCACCCACAGATATCCGATGCTGTCCCTCGGCAACACCTACAGCCGTGAGGAACTGTCGGAGTTCAGCGACCGCATCTCCAGGACCATCCAGGAGGAGTGCAGCTACAGCTGCGAGCTCAAATTCGACGGTACGGCCATCTGCCTGACATACAGGAAAGGATCCCTGGCCTATGCAGTCACCCGCGGCGACGGAGTCAAGGGCGACGACGTTACTGCCAACGTACTGACCATACCATCTATTCCCAGGACTCTGCACGGCGACTATCCCGAAGAATTCGAGATCCGCGGCGAGATATATATGCCCTTCGAGGCCTTCAACCGTCTAAACGCCGAGAGGGAAGAAATCGACGAGAGGCCGTTCGCCAACCCCCGCAACGCCGCTTCCGGCTCCCTCAAGCTGCAGGACAGCAGCGAAGTGGCTTCAAGAGGGCTGGCCTGCGTGCTTTATCATATGCTCGGAGAGAACCTCCCCTTCACTACGCATTCCGAAGCGATTGCCGCTGCAAAATCGTGGGGACTTCCCGTTTCCGAACATTCCAAGGTGGTCGGCAGCATCGAAGAAGTTAACAGCTACATCGATTATTGGGACCAGGCCCGCCGCAGTCTTCCCTTCCCCATCGACGGCATCGTGATAAAGGTGAACCGCCTCGACTGGCAGAGGAAGCTCGGCTTTACCGCCAAGTCCCCGCGCTGGGCCACAGCCTACAAATTCAAGCCCGACAGGGCCTTGACACAGCTGCTGAGCATAGACTACCAGGTCGGCCGCACAGGGGCCATCACCCCCGTGGCGAACCTCGACCCTGTCCCGCTGTCAGGCACCGTAGTGAAACGTGCCTCACTGCACAACAAAGACCAGATGGACCTGCTCGACATCCGCATCGGCGATTATGTATACGTCGAGAAGGGCGGGGAAATAATACCCAAAATCACCGAAGTAGAACTGTCGAAACGACCTGCCCACGCCGTCGTCCCCGACTTTCCAAGATACTGCCCGGACTGCGGCGCCGAGCTCGTCAGGGATGAAGGCCAGGCCAAGCACTACTGTCCCAACTCAAATGCCTGCCCTGTGCAGATCAAGTCCGGCTTCGTGCATTTCATCTCCCGCAAGGCGATGGACATCCTGGCCGGCGAAGCCACCATCGACCAGCTGTACGACAAAGGCTACATCCGCCACCTGAGCGACCTCTATTCACTCACCAAAGAGCAGCTGCTCACCCTGGACGGCTGGAAGGACCGTTCGGCAGAAAACCTGCTGGCAAGCCTGGAGAAGTCCCGGTCCGTTCCCTTCAACAGGGTTTTCTACGCCTTGGGCATCAGGCACGTCGGGGAGGCCAGCGCCAAGATGCTGGCAGCCCGGTTCGGCAGCATCGACGCCATTATGGCCGCGGACCGCGACACCCTTGTGCAGATAGATGAAGTCGGAGACGTAATGGCAGACTCGATAATCCGGTGGTTCGCCGACCCGGTAAACCGGGAACAGATTGAAAAACTGCGTCAGGCGGGGCTGAAATTCGAGCAAGAAAAGACAAAAAAGGTATCAGATACGCTTTCTGGTGGTATCTTTGTGGTTTCCGGCGTTTTTTCCGTTCCGAGGGATGAAATCAAGCAGTTGATCGAAAGCCACGGCGGCAAGACGACATCGTCGGTGAGCGGGCACACAAGCTACCTGGTGGCAGGTGAAGCCCCCGGCGCGGAAAAGATAAAGAAAGCCGAGAAACTCGGCACCAGGATAATCTCCGAAGAGGAACTTCGGGCATTGGTTGAGCCAAAGGAATGAGTTTTATCACAAGGGTAAAGGCAATCACGAGGACCGTCTCCCACTTTTTGGGCGAAGGAATATGGAATATCGACCTCGCAGGCCTCAGTCCCAAGCGCGGCAAACTCTACAAACACCTGAAAATCATACTGATAACCCACCGCCACTTCCAGTCACTCAGATGCGGCCGCGAAGCGGTGGCCCTCAGCTTCTTCACTACTATGGCCACAGTTCCGCTGCTTGCAGTGATACTCCTAATCGCCAGCAACTTCGGCCTGCTGGACTTGCTGACGAGGATTATTTCGGGACTGTTCATTAACAACCCTTCTATGGGCGAAATGGTGATGGGCTGGGCCAACAACATCGTCGAAATGACTTCGGGCGGCGGCTTCGGACTGGTCAGCTCGCTGACCTTCCTCTGGCTCGTGCTGTGGATGATGCTGTGCGTCGAGAACGCTTTCAACCATATATGGGACGTCGGCAAGTCGGCAAATTTCTTCCGCCGTATCATCGTGTACATCAGCATCCTTATCCTGTCCCCCTTCGTGCTGGTAATGTTCTTCTACGGTGTGACCTACTTCTTCCGTTTCATCGGAATCCTCGGAGGGTCGAAGCTGGTCGAGTTCGTGAATTCATACTTGTTCTGGGTAATCTTCTACGCACTGTCAGTGCTGGTCATCTCACTGATGTACAAGTTCATCCCGCACGCCAAGGTGAAATACTCGGCCTGCTTCAAGGCGGCCCTTGTATCGGCCCTCGGCTTCCTCGTAATACAATACCTCTACCTTGAGACACAGATCGTAGTGACAAGGCTCAATGCAGTCTACGGAGCGGTCGCTGCGATACCCCTATATATGGTGTGGCTTAACCTGTGCTGGTTCGACATCCTGTTCGGAGTCGACCTTAGCTATGCCTACCAGCACGTAAACGAGTACGATCCTGAAATAGACAGAAGGAGATGAAAACTGACGAATTCACACAGGAAGACAAGGATCTGATACAAAGAGAGTTCGAACCTCTTCGCATAGCGAGCCTCAAACGCTGCGCCGACCAGGAGCAGTATGAGCTTGTGCTGAAGGCGTTCGACTTTGCCAACAAGGCCCACTATGGAGTGCGCAGGCGTTCCGGAGAACCATATATCATCCATCCCATCGCAGTCGCCAGGATTGTGGTCCAGGAGATCGGACTGGGCTGCAAGTCGATCTGCGCGGCGCTGCTTCACGACGTGGTGGAAGACACCGACTACACCGTGGAAGACATCCGCAACCAGTTCTCGGACCGCATCGCCCTGCTGGTGGACGGACTCACCAAGATCAAGACAGCCCTCGACAGCGAGAAAGGAGTCATCGAAGAACGCTCGCAGCAGGCTGACAACTTCAAGCGCATCCTACTGACACTCAACGACGACGCGCGCATCGGGCTGATCGAGCTGGCAGACCGCCTGCACAATATGCGTACGATTGAATATATGCCCGCATACAAGAGAGAGAAGATCCTCAGCGAGACTATGTACATCTTCATCCCTCTGGCCCACAGGCTCGGCCTTAACAACATCAAGAGCGAGATGGAGAACATCTGGCTCAAGAACAAGGAGGCGCAGGCATATCACGACATTGAAAAGATGCTGGCCAAAGCCACTTTGGAGAAAGGCCCCATCATCGACAACTTCATCGCCCCGGTAGAGAAGATCCTCAGTGACGCCGGATACAAGTTCCGCATTATAAAGAGGATGAAGACCCCCTACTCCATCTGGAAGAAGATGACGACGAAGAACATACCTTTCGACGAGATATTCGACATCTACGCCGTCAGGATCATCTTCGAGCCGAAGACCGACACCAATGCTACCGAAAGGGACCAGTGCTGGAACATTTTCTCACTCATTACCAGTCAGTACAGATACAAGGCCGAAAGGACGAGGGACTGGGTCAGCTCGCCAAAACTCAATGGCTACGAAGCCCTGCACCTCACTGTTATCTCCGAGGGCACGTGG
>JAGCZI010000093.1 GCA_017960085.1 Bacteroidales bacterium | reverse complement strand
TTACAACTGGCTTAATTAATATTCCCATCGCTCAAATTATTTGCGTCTTTCAACAAGGATATCCTGAACGCCGTCAACCATCACCAGATGATTTGCATTCATAATGGTGTAGGTGTTGATCTCGTCAACAGTGATGACTTTTACCTCAGGAAGATTGCGAGACGATAAGTAAATGTTGTTTGAATTTTCAGGGAGCACCACGAGGGTC
Source organism: Bacteroidales bacterium (assembly GCA_017960085.1). Taxonomy (GTDB): domain Bacteria; phylum Bacteroidota; class Bacteroidia; order Bacteroidales; family UBA932; genus Equibacterium. The sequence goes on along the minus strand of JAGCZI010000093.1, from coordinate 4,326 downwards.
TTGCGGCCGTTAGCCTTGATTGCATCGAGAATCTTGATGAAATCTTTGGTCTTCGGGGCTTCCATTGCGAAAGGTTCAACCATTGTGATGGCATTTTCCTGAGCTTTGTAGGTGAGGGCTGAGAAACGTGCCAGCTGTTTAACCTTCTTGTTGAGCTTGAAGCTGTAATCACGAGGTTTGGGACCGAAAACGCGACCGCCACCTACGTAGATGTTAGCCTTGATGCTACCGTGACGAGCACCGCCGCCGCCTTTCTGGCGACCCATTTTCTTGGTGCTGTACGATACTTCCCAGCGCTCTTTAGACTTGTGAGTGCCCTGACGCTGGTCAGCGAGGTATTGTTTCACGTCAAGATAAATAGCGTGATCGTTGGGTTCAATCGCGAAGATTGAATCGTCAAGGATGGCTTCCTTTCCAGAAGCTGATCCGTCGATTTTGTATACTGCTAATTTCATAAGACGTTAATCCTCCACAATTACATATGAACCTTTAGCACCGGGAACAGAACCCTTCAAAATGAGAAGGTTGCTTTCAGGAACGACTTTCATTACCTGAAGATTCTGTACCTTGACGCGGTCGCCACCCATATGGCCACCCATTCTCATACCAGGGAATACCCTTGACGGCCAAGAAGATGCACCCAGAGAACCCGGCTTGCGGAGTCTGTTGTGCTGACCGTGGGTAACACCGCCGACACCCTGGAAACCGTGACGCTTGACAACGCCCTGGAATCCCTTGCCTTTGGAGATACCTGTTACGTCAACCCAGTCGATTTCCCCGTCGTTAAGATCGAGGTCACCAACGGTGATAGTGTCACCCAAATTCACCTTGGTCAAGTCAAAACCCTTGAACTCGACAAGTTTGCGTTTGGGAGTGGTTCCTGCCTTTTTGAAATGGCCCTGGAGGGCCTTGCTGGCGTGTTTCTCAGAAATTTCGTCATAGGCAAGTTGTACAGCGGCATAACCATCTTTTTCTACTGTACGAATCTGCGTAACAACACACGGTCCAGCCTCAATAACGGTGCAGGGGATGTTTTTTCCGTCTGCATCGAAGAACGAAGTCATTCCGACTTTCTTTCCAATTAATCCAGGCATAGATAAATTGTTATATATTAATTAATTATAAGCCCCGCGCATTTTTGCGGGGCTGCAAATGTACAATTAAAATAACAAATAGCAAAAATTATTGCCTGAAATTCAGGACTATCCCACTATCCAGACCATCACATAGTTCTCGAAGACCATATATTCGAGCTCGAATTCGTCTTCTGTGCCGTCCTTGTGGTAGAAGGTGGCTTCGAGCCAGCCTTCGTCGTGGGCCCTGAACTTCTCCACCTCGATCTGCTCGGCGAAGTCCACTTCCATAAGGGACATCCTCTTGAAGATGGCCTCTTTGGCGCACCAGTATATCGCGAGCTGCAGGTTGCGCCTGTTGTCGGGAAGGTCGTCGATCTCGTCTTCCGACAGAGCCTTGGCCTCCACGGCTGAAAAGTCGCGGTCTAGGCACTCGATGTCGATGCCGAGGTCTTCGCTGGGATGGGTGATGATAGCCACGAAACGGCCGCTGTGGGAGATGCTCAGCTCCTGTGCGGAATTCTGGAGGTAAGGCTTGCCGTTGTCGTGATGGCCGAGATACACTTTATCCTCGAAGATGGTGTTGAGAAGAGCCCTTTCGGCCAGTTTCTCCTTGCGGCGGGCTTCACTGCGCAGCAGGCTCAGCTCTTCCAGCTCTTCGCTGGGGATAGAACCCAATGCAAGCAGTTCTTCCTCGGTCTCTGTGATGTCCCACACGTAAATCGATGCGCCGTTGTCAAGTTCTTTTGTAAGGAAAAGTGCCATATAATTAAATGTGTTGAGATACGAGGATTCGAACCTCGACAGACAGAACCAAAATCTGTAGTGCTACCATTACACCATATCTCAGTGCCGCGGCAAATATACAAAGATTTTGATATTTAGTAAATTCTATCTCTTTGATTTGAAGAAATCGGAAACGAGGGTGCTGCACTCCTCCTGCAGCACGCCCTTCTCGAACTGGGTCTTCGGGTGGAGCAGCGACGGGGTGAAGAGGGTGAAGCCGCGCTTGGGATCGTCGGCTCCCCAGACCAGCCTGCCGAGCTGGGCCCAGGCCAGGGCTGCCGCGCACATAGGGCAGGGCTCGATGGTCACATAGAGGGTGCAGTCGGTCAGGTAGCGGCCTCCGAGGTAATCGCAAGCCATCGTTATGGCCTGCATCTCGGCGTGAGCGGTCGGGTCGTGGAGCGGCAGGGTCAGGTTGTGCGCTCGCGCGATGACCTGGCCGGCGCAGACGACGACGCAGCCGATGGGCACTTCATTGCGCTCAAGGGCCGCACGCGCCTGGTCGAGGGCGAGTTTCATATATCTTATATCGTCTTCCATAACTGACAAAAAAAAGGGCTGATCCTCTGCCAGAATCGAGCCCCTTCTCGTGTACTAAAACCTAAACCTGTATTAATGATGCAAAGTGGGGCCGAAACGTTGCAGCGAAATGTAAAAAAAATCGTACTTAAAGCGCTTTTATTTCAATTTCCGCTCCTTCCGGAGTCACAAGCTGGCATCCTACATCAGGCCGGCAAAGGTGTCCGATTATGTCGTATGTCTGAATCTCCTTGCTCAGGAGCTCGTGTTTTTCGATGGGGACGGTGAACAGCAGGCGGTAGTCGTCGCCTCCGTTCATAGCGGCAGTGAAGACGTCCATATTGATCTCTTCGGCCATATCGAAAGTGTGCGAAGAGATGGGAATCTTGTCGACATACACCTTGGCGCCCAGTCCGGTCGCAGCGCTGAGCTTCTTCACGGCTTCGGCCAGGCCCTTGGTGACGAAAGCTCCGGCGGAGGGCACTATGCCCTGCTCCAGGAAACGGTCTATGGTGTTGGCCTGCACTTCGGGGCAGAGGTACTGGGCCAGTATATATTTGTATTTGCTGAGGTCGGGCTGCTTGTCTTCGGAAGAGGCTGCCACGAACGAAGCCTTCTCCCTTTCGAGGACGTGCTGTCCCATATATGCCGCACCGACATTGCCGCTCAGGCAGATGAGGTCCATCGACTTTGCGGCCGGCCGGGAGTCGAGAACTTTCTTCTTCTGGCTGCCGAAAGCGCCGAGGCTGATGCTGAGCCCGTTCACCGAAGGGTTGAGATCCAGCGACAGGCTTTCCACCGAATGTTCCTTGGCGGCAGCCACGACTCCGGCCCACAGCTCGGCCACGTCTTCGAGGCAGAAGCGAGCCGAGATGCCGAGCACCACCGAAATGGCCTTAGGCCTGTAGAAAGCGGCATAGACCTCTCCGAGCACATTCAGAACGGCTTTGTAGCCGAGGTGACGCAGAGGGTTGTAAACGAGGTCGAAGTCGACGCCCTCGCTCATTACTTTGTGGGTGAAGAAATCTCCCTTGCCCAGCGAAGCCGGCCTGTTCTCGAAACCGCTGTCCTTGAAAAGGGCTTCGACAGCCGCAGCCCTCCCTATCTGGGAAAATTCAGTGCGCTTGCTATCCTTGTCCGCCATAACGACCATTTTTTACAAAAATAGCGGAAAACAATTAACTTTGCCCCTCTATGGGCAAAAATCAGCAGATAATAAAGGACTTCACCGCCAAGGAATATGCCGAAGGCTTTGAGACAGACATCGAGCAGCATCTGCTCGAGAAAGGCCTCAACGAAGACATAATCCGCCAGCTCTCCGCCCTCAAGGAGGAGCCTGCCTGGCTGCTGGAGTTCCGTCTGACCGCCTTCCGCAAATGGCAGAATATGAAGATGCCGACCTGGGGGCACCTGACCATTCCGCCCATCGATTTCCAGGACATAATCTATTTCGCCGCGCCGCGCAAGGCCAAGAGTCGCGACGAGATAGACCCCGAGCTCTACAAGACCTTCGACAAGCTGGGCATTCCCCTGCACGAAAGAGATGTGCTGAGCGGAGTGGCCGTGGACGCCGTGTTCGACTCAGTGTCTGTCAAGACCACGTTCAAGAAGACGCTGGCCGAGAAGGGCATCATCTTCTGCTCGTTCAGTGAGGCTGTGCGGGACTGCCCCGACCTCGTGAAGAAATATCTGGCGAGCGTGGTGCCTTCCGGCGACAACTACTACGCCGCCCTGAACTCCGCCGTTTTCAGCGACGGCTCGTTCTGCTACATCCCCAAGGGCGTCCGCTGCCCGATGGAGCTTTCGAGCTATTTCCGCATCAACGCCCGTGGCACCGGCCAGTTCGAGCGCACGCTGATAGTGGCCGACGAGGGCTCGTACGTGAGCTACCTCGAGGGCTGCTCCGCCCCGATGCGCGACGAATACCAGCTGCACGCTGCAGTGGTGG
>JAGCZI010000092.1 GCA_017960085.1 Bacteroidales bacterium | reverse complement strand
ATTTTGTGGAAACACGTATCAAGGGCGACAGCCTATCGTGATGTTCAGTGCCTCTATAGTAAACCATTGAGTTTCGTCATCGAGGTGGCCTTGATATCGTCTACGATATCAATATAGGGTTTCATAGATGAATAGTCGCTGTGGCCTGTCCATTTCATCACAACGTATCGCTATAATTGCATATCTTTGTTTTATGAAAGTATTGATGATCAACGGAAGCCCCCGTGCAAAGGGTAACACAGCCACAGCTTTGGCGCAGATAGCCGGTCAGCTGGAGAAGAACGGCATCGAAAGTGAAATCGTATGGATAGGCAACAAGCCGGTGAGAGGCTGCATTGCCTGCAACAGATGCAAGGACGAGCCGGGTGCCTGCATATTCAATGATGACATCTGCAATGAGATATCGGCCAAAATGAATGGGGCCGATGCCCTGATAGTAGGGTCTCCCGTCTATTGGGGACAGCCCAACGGAGCTGTCCTGTCCATCGTCCAGCGGATGTTCTATTCCAATGGGGCTGCCTTCGCAGGGAAGCCTGCGGCAGCAGTTGCAGTGTGCCGCAGAGGAGGCGCCACAGCAGCTTTCCAGTCGCTCAATATGCCCTTTATGATGATGAATATGCCGGTGGTGACTTCCCAGTACTGGAATATCGTCTATGGTCGCGAAGCCGGACAGGCAGCCCTGGACACTGAAGGTATGCAGACTATGCGTACGCTGGCCAACAATATGGCCGCCCTGCTGAAGTCCACCGGTGGCAAGCCGCTTCCTCCCCGCGAAGAGCCCTGGGAACCGATGCATTTTATCCGTTAAGCCCGCAGGCTGCAGCCGGCAATTCTTTTTTGGATTAAAAATTATCCCAGCTACAAATAAATAGTTGCATAGTTAAATTTTTTAGCTATATTTGCTGAAAAGAAGCTGGGATTATGAAACGACTGACCAAAAAGGAAGAGATTATAATGGAGCACTTCTGGGAGAAGGGGCCGCTCTTCGTCAGGGAACTGAGGGAGCTGTATCCTGAGCCCAGGCCGCATTTCTCGACTCTGTCCACGCAGGTGCGCACACTGCAGGAAGAAGGATTCATCGACCACAAAGCCTACGGCCCCACCTACCAGTACTTCGCCAAGGTGACCAGGGATGAATACAAGCAAAGGTCACTGATCGGCCTCATCGACAAGTATTTCGACAACTCTTACCTGAGCGCCGTTTCGGCCCTTGTGAAGGAGGAGAAAATCTCTGTCGAGGAACTCAAGGAGCTTATCGAACTGGTTGAAAAAGGCGCACAGAAATGATGGATTTCCTGATATATGACGGCAAGGTAGCGCTTGCACTGCTGGTGTTCTACCTTTTCTACCGTTTCCTTTTGAAAAAGGAGACTTTCCACCGCTTCAACAGGGTGGTGCTGGTGGGGACGGCGGCGTTGTCTTTCATCCTGCCTCTGTGCATCATCACTATCCGCAAGCCTATGGAGATGGTTCCGCCTGCGGCAGAGCCCGGGCTTTTGCAGGAGCTTTCTGAGATGGAACTGGTTCCGGCAGCCCAGGGGCCCTGGTGGCCGGTTGCCCTGAGCATCCTGTTCTGGGCCGGCGTCGCCTTCGTTCTGGCCCGGGTGCTCGTCTCCATCCTCTCCATCGTCAGGATAATCAGCCAGGGTGAGCAGGTCTGCGAAGAAGACGGCTGCAAGATCATCGTCACCAGCCGCGACATCGACCCGTTCAGCTGGATGAAGTATATCGTCCTGTCAAGGAAAGACTGGGATGGCGACCACTCCCCTGTCATCGCCCACGAAAAGGCGCACATTGCCTACGGACATTCCGTAGAAGTGCTGCTGGTGGACGTGCTGTCTGCCCTCCAGTGGTTCAATCCGGCAGTCTGGATGCTCCGCTCGGACCTTCAGGAGCTACACGAGTACGAAGCGGACGACGCAGTGCTCCGCTCCGGCGCCAACATCAAGGAATATCAGTATCTGCTTATAAGAAAAGCTGTCAGCAAGAGCGGCTACTCAGTTGCCAACAGCTTTAATCACAGTATCCTTAAAAATCGTATTACTATGATGTCAAAATCAAAATCTCCCCTTTCAAAGGGGCTGCGGGTGCTCTGGATGCTCCCGCTCGTGTGCTTGTGGCTTGGCCTCCAAGCCCGGACAGTCTATGTCCCTGCGGACAAAGATAGTGAAATTATTCCGGATACCGGAATCGCTGAAGAAACTATTGTTGCCGGTGAGGGCGACGAAACAATGCCGACATTCAACGGCGGAACGCTGGAGGATTTTGCCAGGTGGGTTCAGGAACACCTTGTCTACCCTCCCAAGAGCATTGCAGACAATGCTCAGGGTCGCGTTTTAGTCTCTTTCACCATCACTGAAACCGGAGATGTCGCAGATGTGAAAGTACTCCGCAGCGCGAACGAGGATCTTGATGCAGAGGCTGTGCGGATCGTATCCCAATCACCTAAATGGACCCCGGGCACAAAAGACGGCAAGCCCGTCCGTGTGCAATACAGCATCCCCATCGTTTTCAAACTGAACGGTGCTCAGACAACTCCGTCGACCATTGTTGCGAATGTCCGTCCGGACGGTAGCGTTGAAATCTCCGGCAAGGTGATCAGGCTGAACGAGATTGCCGCCTATATCCGTTCTCTGAATGTTCAGGCATCAGGCGCCGCAGTGCAGATCAACGCTGCCGCCGACACGCCGATGGGCGTTATCAATGACTTGAAGGAAGCACTGAGGGAGGTCGGCGGCGTCAAGATTTACTACGCAAAGCCTGAAGAGACCGAGTCCAACGTACGCCACATCTCTCCCACCTTCACCGGCAACAAGCTGACGGTACCAATTTATGACGTGGCTTTGGCAGGTATGACCCCGGATGACGTCTGTGTAGCCTTTATAAATGCCGACAACCGTATCTTCTTCGAATCGGGCGCACACGATGACGAAGCCGACATATTGCGCATAGGCAAGGCATTTCTCAAAAACCACGGGGCAAAGACAACCTTTATGTTGAGATATGACAAGTCTACAAGCTATGGTGCTTACCAGAAATTGCAAGCCCTACTGTCTCAGATCTATAGGGAAGTAAGGGAAGAAAAGGCCAAAGAAATATACGACAGACCATTGACGGATCTGTCTGAAAGGGAGCAGGCAGAAATTTTCAGCCTTATCCCTATGCATATCTTTGAAACAGATATGAAAGGCTGACGGAT
>JAGCZI010000091.1 GCA_017960085.1 Bacteroidales bacterium | reverse complement strand
GCCTTCTGGGACCCAACGGTGCGGGCAAGACAACTCTGATCCGCATCATCAACCAGATCACCATTCCCACCGAAGGCACGGTCATCTTCAACGGCAGGCCTATGACCGAAGAGGCTGTGCGCAAGATCGGCTACCTGCCCGAGGAGCGCGGCCTCTACAAGAAAATGAAGGTCGGCGAGCAGGCAATGTACCTGGCCCGTCTCAAAGGTATGAGCGCTGCCGAGGCTGCGAAGGCCCTGAGGGAGTGGTTTGTGAAATTCGGCATCCAGTCCTGGTGGGACAAGAAGATCGAAGACCTGTCGAAGGGAATGGCCCAGAAGGTGCAGTTCATAACTACCGTGGTCCACAAGCCCAGCCTGCTGATCCTCGACGAGCCCTTCAGCGGCTTCGACCCCGTGAACGTCCAGACAATCCGTGAAGAGATCCTGCGCCTGCGGGATGAAGGCACCTCAATCATCCTCTCGACCCACAATATGGAGTCTGTGGAGGAGCTGTGCGACAATATAGCCCTGATCAACAAGTCGAAACTCGTAGTGAAGGGCGACACCGACGAAATCCGCCGCCGCTACGGCTCAAACCAGGTGGAACTGCTCTACGGCGCATCTCAGGAGAAAGTCCCCGCCGGCCGTTCGTACACCATCTATCTGGACGACCAGCACAAGAACGAACGCCGTGCTGTCCTCAACATCAACGAGGGCTTCACCCCGAGGGACGTCATCGCAGAACTCAATGACGAAGTGGAAATCAACTCCTTCAGAAGGCTGATACCGAGGATGAACGACATCTTCATCAAGCTTGTAGGAGGTCAATCGCAGGAGGAAAAGATATGAATCTGAACAAAATAGGTATTATCATCGGCCGTGAGTACACGACAAGGGTCAAGAAGAAATCCTTCATACTCACCACTCTCCTTACGCCGGTCTTTATGGCTGTGCTGATCCTCATTCCTTCGGTCATAATGCTCTATCAGGGCAAGGACCAGCAGAAGGTGATGCTCGTCGACCGCTCCGGACTTGTGCAGCCCTATTTCCTAAGCGGCGAGAAGGTGGAATACAGCTTCGCGGACGCGAATGCCGACATAGATCAGATGAAGTCCGACTTCGACGACCTGGGCATAGACGTGCTGGTGGTCGTTTCCGGGCTGGATCCAGACAACAACGTCTCAGTGACCACTTACAGCAAGGAGCCTGTCAGCCTTGAAGACAAGTCCTCCATCGCCCGCAAGGTGGAGACAGCCGTGCGTGACTACAAACTGAAAGCCTACGACATAGTGGGCTACGAAGACATAATGGCCAAGGTGAAGACCGACGTGCCTGTCGAGGCCCTGACGCTGACAAATGACGGTGGCGAGAAGGCGGACTCGGTGGAGGCCTATATGATTATGGCCTACATAATGAGCTTCCTCATCTATATGTTCACCTTTATGTTCGGCAATATGGTTATGAGGGGCGTCATCGAGGAGAAGTCCAACCGTATCGTCGAGGTTGTGGTGTCATCAGTCAGCTCCTTCGAGCTTATGATGGGCAAGATCATCGGCGTGGCCGGCGTGGCTCTGACACAGTTCATAATATGGATATTGCTGACCTTGCTGCTGGTTACGGCCGGCGGTGCGCTGTTCGGAGCTGACCTGCTCTCATCAGGCGCTGCAGCGGTTCCCGGTGCGGCGGAGGCTACCGATGCTGTGGCGGGATCTGTGGCCAACGGTATCCTCGGCGGCCTGGCCAGCCTGAACATCCCGTATCTGCTGGTATTCTTCCTCATCTACTTCCTGCTGGGTTACCTGCTCTACGCTTCTATGTTCGCAGCTGTCGGTTCGGCAGTTGACAACGAGGCTGACACAGGCCAGCTGGCGATGCCTATCACCATCCCGCTGATGCTGGGTCTGTTCATAATGCTCCACACCTTCCAGCATCCGAGCAGCGGCCTGTCCTTCTGGGCGTCCATCATTCCTTTCACCTCCCCGATGGTGATGCTCGCAAGGCTTCCCTTCGGTGTCGTGCCCGGCTGGCAGCTCGCTCTTTCGATATCCCTGCTTCTGCTGACCTTCGTCTTCGTGACATACCTTTCTGCTAGGATCTATCGCGTCGGCATCCTGATGTACGGCAAGAAGGCCAGCTTCAAGGACCTCTACAAATGGATGAAAAGCAAAAAATAGATATGCGAAAAGTTTTATTGATAATGGCCGCCTGCCTGACACTCGTGGCGTGCGGCCGCAAAAGCGGAGAGTTCGAGTACGCCTGGCAGTACCACTATATGGATTCCCGCTATGACACCGGCAGCGATATGACCGCCGTCGACATCATTTCGAAATACGAGCCCCAGGTAGCGCCGCTGATGGAAATCATCGGCTACACCGACAGGGTCATCGAGAGCCGCAGAGGACCGGAGAGCGAGCTTTCCAACTTTGCGGCCGACGTAATCCGCGCGAGGGCTGAAAAGGAAATCGGAGAGCCGGTGCAGCTGGCTATGACCAACTACGGCGGCATCCGCACGGCGATGCCCAAGGGCGACGTGAGGGTGTACGACATCTTCTCGATCTTCCCCTTCGAGAACGACATCGTAGTGTGCAAGGTCAAAGGTTCCAAGCTCCGCCAGTTCTTTGACAATTATGCCAAGAAGGGGTATGTGGAGTGCCTGAGCGGCGTGGAGCTGGTCATCGACAACTACCGCATCACCAAATTCAACATCGCCGGCAAGCCCCTCGACCCCAACAAGACCTACAACTTCGCCACCATCAACTTCCTGCTCGACGGAGGTGACGGTTCGAGGATAGGCACTTATGCCGACAAGGTCATCGACACCGACGTGCTGATCCGCGACGCTGTCGTGGACCATATCAAGAGCCTAACAGCTCAGGGCAAGAAGATCGACCCGAAAATGGACGGTCGTGTGGTAATCAAAAACGTGGAGAGGAACTAAGCTATGAAAAAGTTATTTCTGATTTTGGCAGCCGCTTGCCTGACATTTTCGGCGGCAGACGCCCAGCGTCTGGTGATACTTCACACAAATGACACCCACAGCCAGATCGAACCTCTGCGCACAGGCCGCAACGAAGGCCTCGGCGGAGTGGACCGCAGGCTTCAGTTCATCGACAGCGTACGCGCCCATTACGGCAAGAAGAAAGTGCTGCTTCTGGACGCAGGCGACTACAACCAGGGAACTCCCTACTTCACGGTGGCCAAGGGTGACCTGGAGCAGGAACTGATGAACGCTCTCGGATATGACGCCATCACCCTCGGCAACCACGAGTTCGACAACGGCCTCGAGGAACTGGCCCGCAGGATTTCCACTTCGGCCTGCCCGGTGCTGATGTGCAACTACGGCGTGAAGGGTACACCCCTGGAGCCTTATGTGAAGCCTTACACCATCGTCAAGCGCGCCGGTATGAAGATAGGCATCGTAGGCGCCACTTCATATCTCGAAAGCAACGTGATGTACGACTACATCAAGAATATGGAGCATCTCGACACAGTGGCCGAGGTCAACAAATGGGCTGACTACCTCAAGAACGAGGAGAAATGCGATATGGTGATCTTCCTGTCTCACCTCGGATTCAACGGAGGCGATTATGACCGTCCTTCAGACCACGTGATGGCAGCTGAATCTTCGAATATCGACATCATCATCGGCGGACACAGCCATACTTTCATCGACGAACCGTCATACGTGGTAAACAAGAAGGGCAGGGAAGTCATCATCGTGACTGCCGGCGCCCAGGGCGTGGAAATCGGCGAGCTGAAAGTCTACTAGGCGGCTTAGTCCTGATATGAAAAAAGGAGGTTCCTCAAGGAGCCGCCTTTTTCGTTGCACCTTGCGGGAGGACTATCTTACGCGCTCGCCGTAGCTGCGGTCAACGGTGTTGACCCTGATCTTGTCGCCCTGGTTGATGAAGAGCGGAACCATAATCTCGGCGCCGGTCTCGAGGGTGCAGGCTTTCAGAGCGTTGGTAGAAGCGGTATCACCCTTGACGGCGGGCTCGGTGTAAGTCACCTCAAGCTCCACGTAGGTGGGAAGCT
>JAGCZI010000090.1 GCA_017960085.1 Bacteroidales bacterium | reverse complement strand
TGGGCCGACAGCCGCTCTATCTTGCGGAGGCTCTCCTTGCGCTGCTGGGGCTTGACCGGAAGGTAGCCGTTGAAGGCGAAGTTCTGACCGTTCATTCCGGAAGACATCAGGGCCAGCATCAGCGACGACGGCCCTGTGAGCTGTATGACGTCTATGTCGTGCTCCTGGGCCAGCTTGACCAGCGCTGCGCCGGGGTCGGCCACTGCCGGCAGACCGGCTTCACTCAGAAGGCCAACGTCGCGGCCGTCGAGGAGTAGCTGCAGGTAACGCTCCGCATCCTGAGCAGTGGAATGCTCGTTGAGTTCGAACAGCTCCAGAGTGTCTATCCTGCCCTTCAGCCCAGCCGCCGAAAGGAAACGCCGCGCCGTGCGGACCTCCTCGACGACGAAGGTGTCGAGACGCACGACGGTGTCGAACACTGCCTGAGGAAGCACGCTTGCCAGGTCATCGCCTCCCAAAGGGGTGGGTATGAGAAATAAATGGCCGTACATATATGCAAAGGTATGGAAAATTCGTACATTCGCAGAATAATGTTTGATTGAGAATGCGGATCACCTTTTTCGGCACAGGCACATCGCAGGGCGTCCCGGTCATCGGATGCCGCTGCCCCGTGTGCACATCCGCCGACCCGAGGGACAAGAGGCTCCGCACCAGCGCCCTTATCGAAGCCGGAGGGCAGAAGATCCTCATCGACGCCGGCCCCGACTTCAGGTATCAGATGCTTCGTTCAGGCACCGGCCATCTGGACGCTATCCTTCTCACCCACAACCACAAGGACCACACCGGCGGACTTGACGACGTGAGGGCCATCAATTTCCTCGAGAGACGCTCCTTCCCCATCTACTGCGAAGAGTATGTGCAGGAGTCGCTCAAGATGGAGTATGCCTACGCCTTCGATTCCGACAAGATATACCCCGGCAGTCCCCGCTTCCTGCTGAAGACCATCAGGCCGTACGAAAATTTCAATGTTGGCGACGTAGAGATTGTTCCCGTCAGGGCCTACCACGCCAAACTGCCCGTGCTGGGCTTCAGGATAGGGAACATAGGCTACCTGACCGACGCCAACAGCATCCCCGAAGAAGAATACGGCAAACTCCGCGGACTTGACGTGTTCGTCATCAACTGCGTGACCTACAACCCGCATCCTTCGCACTTCGGCCTGCACGAGGCCCTCTCCGTGATAGAGCGTGTGGGCGCAAAGCAGTCCTACATTACGCACATCTCCCATTCGCTGGCCCCATATTTGCAATTTGCTGCATCACTTCCTGCAGGTGTCTATCCTGCCTATGACCAACTAAGCGTTGAAGTATGAAACGATTATTCTCAATATTCATTATAAGCATCGTGGCGCTGTCTTCCTGCGTCAAGATTGACAATCCCCGTCCCCAGGAGTTTTCGAGGACAGTGCTGTTCTACCTCGCCTGCGACGGCAACGGTCTCCAGTGGTACGCGGAAAGCGACCTGGTGAACCTGATAAACGGATATCTGCCGGTACGCACCAACAAGGACGAAGCCCTGCTCATATTTCTTGACACCGGCGACGGGCAGCCTGCCCTGCACCGCTACTACGGCAGCGAGAACGGCACGGTCTACAAGGAACTTGTCAAGCTTTATGACACCAACTTCAACAGCGCTGACGTCGACGACCTGAAGCGCGTGCTCGACGACGTGGAATACTACTACCCCAGCGATCGAAGGGGGCTCATCCTCTGGTCTCACGGCACAGGCTGGCTGCCGCCCGGATATTATTCCCATCCGAAGGAGCACTCAGTCTCCAGCAAGTCATTCGGCCAGGAGTCAGGCTGCGAGATAGACATCAAGGATCTCGCCGACGCCCTTACCCGCCATTATGAGTTCATCCTTTTCGACAGCTGCCTGATGGGCACCGTCGAGGTGGCATACCAGCTCAGGGACAAGACTGACTACATCATCGCCAGCAGCGCCGAAGTCCTGGTGGACGGCTTCCCTTACAGCGTCATCGGTCAGGATTTCTTCTTCGACCACACGGGCAAGGGCCCTTCAGCCCTTATGGATATCTGCAAGCAATACTACGATTATTACAACGCGCAGAGCGGTATCAGCCGCACGGCCACCGTATCGCTGGTCGACTGCAGAGAGCTGGAAGGACTGGCTGCCGTGGCGGGCAAGATCTTCCGTGCCCACAAGGCCGAAATGGAGAAAGTCGACCCTTCAACCGTCCAGCACTTCTACACAGCCAACAAACACTGGTTCTACGACCTGACCGACTATATCGGCAAGTTCGCCACCGAGAGCGAGATGCGCGAGCTGTCAGTCGCTATGGGCAAGTGCATACTCTGCAAATACGCAACTGACTGGATTCTCAGCGTCGTCAAGGTCAATACCTTCTGCGGGCTGAGCACATACATCCCCATCAAGGATGCCGAAACTCTCAACTCGTATTACAAAACCCTTGACTGGACGCGAGATACGGGTGCCCTCTAATTTTTTTGGCAATCCTGTTGTTTTTTGTATTTTTGCGGCGCAAAGTAAAAACACGTCAGGTGTTTTTGGTGCAATGGGAAAAGGGCCGGCCCCACGGTCGTCCCGATTTGAGTAACACATTTTAAGTTTTTATTGATGAAACATTATTCTATCGCCGGTACAGTCCGTACTACAGGCACAAAGGCGGATATCAGAGCCATCCGTCAGGCAGGCAGGGTTCCCTGCAATTTCTATGGAAACGGTGTCGAGAACGTAGCATTCTCAGTTGATGAGAAGGAATTCCTCGTGCTCGTAAGCCAGCCCGCATCATTCATCATCGACCTCGACATCGACGGTAAGGTGAGCACAGCAGTCCTTCGCGAAGTGCAGTATCACCCTGTTACCGACAGGCCTCTCCACATCGATTTCGTAGCCGTTACAGAAGACAAGCCCATCACTATCGACGTTCCCGTCCGCATCTTCGGTAACTCAGAAGGTGTCCGTCAGGGTGGTAAACTCACTGTCAACGTCCGCAAGCTCCGCGTGAGCGCCCTTATGGCAAATCTTCCCGATGAACTGCCTGTAGACATCACTACCCTCAAGCTCGGCAAACGCATCAACGCAGGTGACCTCCACTATGACAACGTGAACATCGTCACCCCGAAGACCGCTATCGTTTGCGCAGTCAAGGCTACCCGCAACGCAGTTGCAGCTGCAGCAGAAGCTGAGTCTTAATTATCTTAACGACGGGTATGAATTACTTGATCGCAGGATTGGGTAACATCGGCGCTGAGTACGCAATGACCCGTCACAATATGGGATTTATGGCATTGGATGCCCTCGCAGGGGCATCCAATGTTCTTTTTTCTGTAGAGAGGTACGGCAGCATAGCAGAATTCAGGCTGAAGAACAACATAGTGACGCTGCTCAAGCCGTCAACCTATATGAATCTCAGCGGCGAGGCTGTGCGCTACTGGCTGCGCAAGCTTAATATCCCTCTCGAGAACCTGATGGTGGTGGTTGACGATTTCGCCCTCGACTTTGGCACCCTCAGGATGCGCAAGAGAGGCAGCACCGGCGGCCACAACGGCCTTGAGAGCATCGACTACTGCCTCGCCACCGACAACTATGCCCGTCTGAGGATAGGCATAGGCAACGGCTTCTTGCCCGGCGGCCAGGTGGATTTCGTACTCAGCGAGCTTCTGCTCGAAGAGAAAAGGGCACTCCCGCAGCTGATGGAACGCACCACAGCCGCCATCCGGCAGTATATCCTTGAAGGTATCGACAGGGCTATGACCCAGTGCAATGCGAAGTCGGCTCAGATGCCGTCCCCGCTTCAATCGCCGTCCAAAGAATCCGACGAATCCCACAAGGTGTCGTAAAGGACGTCCATCTCCCT
>JAGCZI010000001.1 GCA_017960085.1 Bacteroidales bacterium | reverse complement strand
TCCCCTCTGGAAGTGCCTGTAGCCGGGGTCAGCGTTCCACACTTTGGCGGAAACGATGTAAACATTCCGAAGAATAACCCCATAAGCCTAAATTAGTTATCTTTGTAGAAGGCGATTATCTCAATAAGAACATACGGATGAAAAGACTATTCACCACCCTGATGCTGGTTGTGCTGGCCTTCAGCGCATTGGCCCAGAGAGTCCCCGCCCTCGAACAAGTCAAGGCAGACCCTAGGAAAGCATACGGCAACGACTACCCCTACAGACAGGAAATCCACACGATGACCCGCGCACCACGCGGCTATAAGGCATTCTACATCAGCCACTACGCCCGCCACGGCTCCCGCTACTACTGGAACGAGACCCTCTACCAGCAGCTCGACACCCTGATGACAATGGCGCACGACAGGCACCAGCTCACAGCCGAAGGAGAAGCCTTCTACAGCAAATTTATGACAGCCAAGGACGAACTGATGACCGGCATCAGCGAGCTCACCCAGCTCGGCTGGGAACAGCACCAGTGGATAGCCCGCACTATGTACAACTCCTTCCCGGAAGTCTTCCGCAAAGGCGGCAACATACTCGCCATTTCCTCCCTGTCAGGACGCTGCGTCATCAGTATGTCGGCCTTCTGCCAGGAACTCACCCAGTGCAACCCCAAGCTGGAGATCCGCGAACAGTCTTCCCGTTTCACCCTCGACGGAGTAGTGCCCAACGACAGCCAGAATCCCGTCAAGCACAACTATCCCCAGGCAACTCCCCGCTATGAGAAAAACCGCGACCGCTTCGTCGACAACGACAACCTCAAGGAGAAGATAATCCAGCGCGTGTTCGTCAGCACCGAAGGACTCCCCGGCAACCCCGGTGACATCGCTGGCAACCTCATCAACCTCTATACCTCCCTCCCCAACATCTACCACGAAGGAATGATGGGCGGAATCATCACCGACCAGGAGATCGCAGACCGCTGGGAAGTCTCGAACCTCGGCTCCTACTCCTGGGTATTCTCCCACAAATATGAGATGATACCCATCCTGCAGGACATCCTGCGCAAGGCCCAGGCAGCCATCGACGGCAGCAGCGACCGCCTCGCTGACCTGCGTTTCGGCCACGACAGCTGCATCGGCCCGCTCACCGTGCTGATGGGCATCCACGGAGCCGACCTCGACCCCGAAGACCCCTACGAAGTCAAGAACTGCTACCAGAACTGGGAGACCTGCAAAGCCTGCAACCTGCAGTTCATATTCTACCGCGGCCGCAAGGGCGCCGACGACGTCATCGTCAAATGCCTGCTGAACGGAGAAGAAGCCACCCTTCCGATAGCCACCGACATGTTTCCTTACTACAACTGGGCAGAGCTGCGCGACTTTTACACAGAGCGCTGCCACAATGTCGAATAAATGCTTAACTTAGCTATGCTAAAAAAGATACGGCTATGAAATGGCTTCGCAACATACTCAAGGGCGCATCCCTCACCACGGCGCTCTTCATCTTCCAGGCCTGCTACGGCACCCCGCAGTGGCTCCACGACAGCGAGGTCCAGCTCCAGGTCGTAGCCCAGGACGGCAGCCCCGTCGATGACGTGGAAGTTTACACCAGGTTCGCCGACAACGAAGATCTGGACTGGAACCTGTGCGGCAACACCGACGCTGCAGGCAACCTGTCGACCGTCATATACTACGACGAGAACAACGACCCCCAGTTCCGTGTCAGCGACCCCGCCGGCCGCTACGCAGTCCGTGACACCGTAGTCGCCGACCTTAACGGCACCATCGTCATAACGCTCTCCAAGACAGAATGATGTCCAACTTCAAATGGCTGCTGTGGCGCCTGTTCCGCGCCAATGAAATCAAAGTGCACGAACTGAACTACCTGTTCTGGGAGTGCACCACGAGATGCAACCTCCACTGCCGCCACTGCGGCAGCGACTGCAAGACAGCCAGCCTCGACAAAGATATGCCCCTCGGGGACTTCCTGCTGGCCCTCGACACGATACCGAAAAAATACGTCAGCCGCGAATTCACCGTCGTGCTCACCGGCGGAGAGCCCCTGCTGCGTCCCGACATAGAAGACATCGGCCGCGCCATCCGCAAACGCGGAATGGGCTGGAGTATGGTGTCCAACGGATACTTCTACGACCGCGCAATGCACAGCCGCCTGCTGGGCGCAGGAATGGGCGCACTGACCATCAGCCTCGACGGGCTGGAGCAGGAACACGAATGGATGAGAGGCCGCAGCGGCTGCTATGCAAGGACCCTCGAAGCCATCTCCATCGCCGCCTCCGCACCCCAGCTCAACTTCGACGTAGTAACCTGCGTCAACAAGCGCAACCTGGCCCAGCTGCCCGCCATCTGCGAACAGCTGAGCGGCCTCGGAGTGAAACAGTGGAGGCTCTTCACAGTAATACCCATCGGCCGCGCCGCCCGCGACCCCGAAATGAAGCTCGACGACGAAGAGTTCAAGACACTGATGGAATTCATAAAGGCACGCAGGGAAGCAGCCAAACCAGGCGATATGAACGTCACCTTCAGCTGCGAAGGCTACCTCGGCCGCTACGAGACAGAAGTGCGCCAGGTTCCCTTCCTCTGCCACGCAGGCATCAACATAGCCTCCGTGCTGATAGACGGCCGCATCTGCGCCTGCCCCAACATCGACCGCGACCGCTTCAGCCAGGGAAACATATACGACGACAACCTGTTCGAAGTGTGGAACACCCGCTTCAGGGAATACCGCGACAAGAACTGGGCCCGCGAAGACCAGTGCCGTGACTGCCCTGTGTTCAACCGCTGCCTCGGAGGCGGAATGCACAACTGGCACGGCGACTGCAGCGAGCCCCTGAGTTGCCATTACAAGAAAACATTGTAAAAAAACGAAGATATGACAAACGAAGCTTGTACCACTATAATAGTCGGCTCGAAACAGATGGCCGACGGCTCAATGATCTACGCAAGGTCCGACGACTCAACCTCAGTAAAGGCCACCAAACTCGCCTGGTATCCCGCCGGCAAGGGACCCGACGAATTCGTAGCCCTCGACAGCCCCTTCCGCTGCCCCCTTCCCCCGGTAAGACGTGCCTTCAGCGCCCTGGAGAGAGCCGACCTGCCCTACCACTGGGGCGAAGCCGGCTTCAATGACGCAGGCGTCGGTATGAGCTCCACCGAGACCATATTCTCAAAGAAAGAAGTGCTGGACCTCGACCCCTATGTTGAAGGAGGCCTGGCCGAGAACTGCGTGTTCCAGATCATCCTCCCCTACATCAGCACAGCTCGCGAAGGAGTGCTCCGCCTCGGTGAACTGATTGAGAAATACGGCAGCGCCGAAGGCTTCGGCATCGCCTTTATGGATGAAGCTGAGACCTGGTACCTCGAAAACGCCGGCGGCCACCGCTGGCTCGCCAAGAAGATGCCCGCCGACAAATACTTCGTGTCCGGCAACCAGAGCCGCTACCGCGACTATGACCCGAAGGAAGACCTCGCATCGGCAGACCTCGTGGAATGGGCCCGCGAGCACAAGCTCTTCACCGGAGAGTTCGACTTCCACGAAGCCTACAGCCTCGAGAGCGAGAACGACAAGACCTACAACTACCCCCGCGTGTGGTACCTGCAGCAGCTGTTCACCCCTTCAGTGAAGACCGACGTCAAGGTCAACAACTTCCCGGTGTACCAGAAAGCCGACCGCAAGCTGACGGTAGAAGACATCAAGGCCGCCTTCCGTTCGCACTACGACGGCACGGAGCACGACCCCTATCTCCATAACAACCCCAAGGAACCCTACCGTCCGGTGTCGATATTCCGCACCATCAACACCCACATACTCCAGGTAAGGCCCGGCCTGCCCAAGGAAATCGGACGTCTCGACTATATGGCCGAAGGAATGGCAGACCTTTGCGTTTATCTCCCCCTCTACCAGGGAGTGACCTCATATCCCAAAGCCTACGGCGTAGGCCGCAAGTTCTCACAGAAGAGCTCGGCATACTGGACCTTCCGCAAGGTGGCAGCCCTCGGTATGGTCGACTACAACAGGTACGCACCCATCATCAAGAAGCGCTACGCCGCCCTCGAAGCCGAGATGACAGCCAGCCAGAAAAAGCTGGAGGCAGCCTTCATCAAGATGTGCAAGGGCCACTCAGACGCCCCGCTGGAAGCCCTCAACCTGCTTCAGAAATGGTCAGACCGCTGGCTGGCCAAGGCCCTCAGGGTAGCCTCTGACCTCGAAGAGAAGCTCTTCACCGAGCTGACCAAGGACAT
>JAGCZI010000089.1 GCA_017960085.1 Bacteroidales bacterium | reverse complement strand
ACGACCAGCATCACGCTGAGCAGGTCGGGAGTCAGGCCCGGCCACGGAGCGTCGGCTATCTTGAGGATGGAGCCTTCGATATAGGTCTCCACCGAGTTTTGCTTCTGGGCGGGGATATATATTTCATCGCCCTTCTGGATGACCTTTATGCCGAGACGGCGGAAGCTGTCAGGGATGATGCCGAGGTTCTTGTATGAGACGTTCTTGATGGTGAGCTCGCTGCGGGTCATTGCAGCCATACCGATGAAGCTGCCGACTTCGATCATATCGGGCAGGATGGTATGGGATGCGCCGTGCAGGGTTTCGACTCCTTCGATGCGGAGGAGGTTGGAGCCTATGCCCTCGATCTTCGCTCCCATTCCGACGAGCAGCCGGCACAGCTGCTGCACGTACGGTTCGCAGGCTGCGTTGTAGAGCACGCTGCTGCCCTTGGCGGTCACGGCCGCCATTATGATGTTGGCCGTGCCGGTGACGGAGGCTTCCGACAGCAGTATGTCTGCCCCCTTGAGTTGTTTGGCGGTGATGACGTAAGTAGCCTTTTCAACGTCGTATACGGCTTTCGCCCCGAGTTTGGCGAATCCTTCGAAATGGGTGTCGAGGTGGCGGCGGCCGATCTTGTCTCCGCCCGGCTTGGCGGCGATGGCGAAGCCTATGCGGCTCAGCAGGGGACCTACCAGCATCACGGAACCTCGCAGGGCGGCGTTGTCCTTGCGGAACTGCTCGCTGCGCAGGAAGTCCATATCGATGTGGTCAGCCTTGAAAGACCATTTCTTCGCACCGACCTTGGCTGCCTTGCAGCCCATCTCCTGCAGAAGTCTGATGAGATTGCGGACATCTGCGATGTCGGGGACGTTGTCGATGATGATTTCTTCCTTCGTGAGCAGCACCGCGCACAGCACCTGCAGCGCTTCGTTCTTCGCCCCCTGGGGAGTGATTACGCCGTGCAGGGAATGTCCGCCTTCGATTTCAAAAGATGCCATTGTTAATACTGTTGATAAAGATTATCCAAAGATAACTATTTTTGCTCTTATGAAAATCGGTGATGTCGATTTAGGGGACAAACCCCTCCTTCTGGCGCCTATGGAGGACGTCACGGACGTATCTTTCCGCTATGTCTGCAAGAAGTTCGGCGCCGATATGATGTACACCGAATTCATCTCTTCCGACGGCCTTGTCCGCGACGCTGCGGGCTGTCTGGCCAAGATGCAGGTTTACGATTACGAACGGCCGATAGGTATGCAGGTCTACGGCAACATCCCCGACGCGATGGTGGAGTCCGCAGTGCGGATGGACGAGGCGGGGGCCGACGTGGTGGACATCAACTTCGGCTGCCCGGTGAGCAAGATAGCGAGGCGCGGGGCGGGAAGCGGTATGATGAAGGAGCCGGACAAGATGGTGGAGATCACCCGCAGGATCGTCGAGGCCGTGAAAAGGCCGGTGACGGTAAAGACCCGCCTGGGCTGGGACGAGAATTCAAAGATCATAGTGGAGCTGGCGGAGAGGCTGCAGGACGTAGGCATAGCCGCGCTGACGATACACGGCCGCACCCGCTGCCAGATGTACAAGGGAGAGGCGGATTGGACGCTGATAGGCGAAGTCAAGAACAATCCCCGGATGCACATCCCCATCATCGGCAACGGCGACATCAAGACTCCGCAGGACGCCGCGGCCGCTTTCGACCGCTACGGTGTGGACGGGATTATGATAGGCCGCGCGAGCTTCGGCCATCCGTGGATATTCAGGGAGATAAGGCACTACCTCGAAACGGGGGAAGAGCTGCCGCCGATGTCGGTCGCCGACCGTGTGGCTCTGGCCAAGGACCACCTGGCCAAGTCCGTCGAGGTGAAGGGAGAGCGCACCGGCGTGCTGGAGATGCGCCGCCATCTGAGCTGCTATTTCAAGTCGCTCGACAATTTCAAGGAGACGAGGCTGAAGCTGGTGACGACTATGGATATAGATGAGATCAATTCTATTTTAGACTACATACAAGAACGCTGGGGATAATGTCATCTTTCGTTAACAAAGTTCTTCTTTTCCCATATTACGCCCTGCTTGCGGCGCGCAACCGCGCCTATGACAAAGGCCGTCGCAAGGTGGCGGACTACCGCAGCTACGGCGACAGGGTCATATCAATCGGAAACATAGCGATGGGAGGCACTGGCAAGACTCCGCACGTGGAGATGTTCATCCGCCATTTCCTCGCCGAGGGCAAGACAGTGGCCGTGATTTCGAGAGGCTACAAGCGCAAGACCAAGGAGCAGATAGAAGTGCAGGTCGACTCTTCTCCCCTGGAGGTCGGCGACGAGCCGCTGCAGATCAAGCGCAAGTTCCCCCAGGTCCGCGTATTCGTCGACAAGAAGAGGGAAGTCCCCACAGAGCAGCTCATCAACCCTCCGCTGGGCCAGCCCGTAGATTATGTCATCCTCGACGACGCCCACCAGTACCGCAGGCTCATCCCCGGCCGTTCGATCGTACTGATCGATTACAGCAGGCCGGTCTTCAAGGACAGCCTCTTCCCCTTCGGAAGGCTGCGCGACCTGCCGACGCAGATCAAGAGGGCGGATACCATAATAATAACGCGCAGCCCCGCGTGGCTCGACGAGTGGCAGAAGGAGAAGATACGCACAGCCAACCGCATCAACCTCAGCCAGAGGCTTTTCTTCACTACGGTGGACTACCTCAAGCCCGTACAGGTGTTCGAAGGAGCCGACGGCCGCTTCATATATAGCCAGGAAGCCATCCTGTTCACAGGCATAGCCGACCCGATCGAGCTCCACAATTACCTCACGACCAAATATGCCGAGATATACGAGGTTAAGTATCCCGACCATCATCTATATACTAAAGGTGACCTCAAGGCTCTGGCGCGGCTGGCCAGAAAGCACCCAGCCGCCGTGCTCCTCACTACTGAGAAGGATGCACAACGGCTGAGACTTGTCGAAAGCGCCTGCAAGGCGGTCAGCACACGGCTGTTCTATGTTCCCATAGAGACCAGGCTGATAGAGGGAGAGAGCGACCTACTTCTCTACAAAAGTCACAATTGAGTGAGCAGGAATCTTGAAGGTCAGTGATGACCCGTCTACGCTGAATGCGCTGAATGCTTTGGTTCCCACCTTGTCGGGGACGTCGAAGGAGTTGTAATCCTTGATGTCCGGGCTTGTCAGTATCTCTGCGGTGAAGGCTTTGCCGCTGCCGCCGAGGTTGACGGTCACGTCCACGTCATTGTCAAGGTTGACGTTGGTGACTGAGATGCTCAGCTTGCCTGCGTCGGAGATTGAAGTAGTAGAGCTGATCGAGTGTACGTCGGCCAGTTTGCCGTCGGCGCCCTGGAGCAGGTCGGACTTCACGTCAGCAGGCACATATTTGTTCCTGCGGTGGGTGTTGTACATCTTGTAGACGAAATAGGTGGGAGTCTTGACCATCTTGTCGTCGCGGGTGAGGAGCATCGCCTGCAGCACATTGACCATCTGGGCGATGTTGGTCATATTGATGCGCTGGGTGTATTTGTGGAAGATGTCGAAAGAGGTGGAAGCCACGATGGCGTCGCGCATTGTGTTCTGCTGGAAGAGGTGGCCAGGGTTGGTGCCTTCCTCAACGTCCCACCAGGTGCCCCACTCGTCGATGAGCAGCTTGACGTGGCCTTCAGGGTCGTATTTGTCCATTATGGCGATGTGCTTCTGGATGACAGGCTCGATGCCCATTGACTTGGCGACGGTCCAGTAGTAGAAATCAGAGTCGAAATCGGTGGCCGAGCCGTGGCTGGGCTTGCTGAAGTCGGTTGAATAGTAGTGTACGCCGACGCCGTTCATCTGCTGGCCGATGCCGGACATCAGGACTTCTGTCCAGTTATAATCGTAGTCGGAAGCGCCGCTGGCAATCTTGAAGAGGTGGTTTCCGCCGTAGTCGCGGCAATACTCGGCATAGCGGCGGTATTCACCGGCATAGTATTCCGGAGTCATCTGGCCGCCGCAGCCCCAGCTTTCGTTGCCGACGCCGAGGTATTTCACCTTCCAGGGCTCCTTGCGGCCGTTCTTGGCACGCAGGTCAGCCCACTTGCCGCCGTCAGCTGTCATATAGAGCACCCAGTTAGCAAGCTCCTGCACGCTGCCGCTGCCGACGTTGCCGCTGATATAGGGTTCGCATCCCAGCATCTCGCACAGGTTCAGGAATTCGTGGGTTCCGAAGCTGTTGTTCTCCACGGTGCCGCCCCAGGAAGAGTTGACCATCGTGGGACGGTTGTCGCCGATGCCGTCTTCCCAGTGGTAATAGTCTGCAAAGCAGCCGCCCGGCCAGCGGATTACCGGCACTTTAAGCTCGCGAAGAGCTTCCAGCACGTCGTTGCGGTAGCCGTCGGTGTTGGGAATGGATGAGTTCTTGCCCACCCAGATGCCGCCGTAGATGCCGCTTCCCAGGTGTTCGGCGAACTGTCCGTACAACTCGTCGGGGATGACGTTAGCCGCCTGGTCGGGATGGATGGTAATTGTCGCGGTGTTGGTGATTGCCTCTCCGGCCTGGTTGCCCGAGCAAGAGACAAGGACGGCTGCACACAAGGCAGCGAGAGATGCTAAGATCAGTTTTTTCATAGTCTGTTGAGGTTTACAGTCGGTAAATTTAGGAAAAAACGGCGATAACGAGAAAACGATATAAACATAAGTATATAATTTGTTTGTTATGAGAAAATGTCTATCTTTGCAGCCCCCAAAAAAGTGGGGAATCGCAACATTTAAGTATTAACTATTTAACAATCAAGACTGTGGACACACTTAGCTACAAAACACTGTCGGTCAACAAAGAGAACTCCTCTAAAGAGTGGGTTGTCATCGATGCTACCGATCTCGTCCTCGGCCGTCTTGCTAGCAGGGTAGCGATTTTGCTCCGTGGCAAAAACAAACCCAACTTCACTCCGAACGCTGACTGTGGTGACAACGTCATCATCCTCAACGCAGACAAAGTACGTCTGACCGGAAAGAAGCTCACTGACAAGCAATACGTCCGCCACACCGGTTATCCGGGAGGTCAGCGTTTCACAACGCCCAAGGATTTGTTCGCACGCAAGCCGTTGGCCGTTCTCGAGCACGCCATCAAAGGTATGCTTCCCAAGACACGTCTGGGTGAGAAACAGTTCCACAACCTGTACCTCTACACAGGCAACGAACATCCTCACGCAGCTCAAAACCCTAGAACTATTACATTAAACGAAATCTAAACAGAGCATGGAAGTAATCAACGCCCTTGGAAGACGTAAATCAGCAGTTGCTCGCGTTTATGTAAACACTGGAAAAGGCAACATCACGATCAACGACCGTCCCCTCGAAGAGTACTTCAGGGAGGACACTCTCCGTTACATCGTGCAGCAGCCTCTGGAACTCACAGGTACCCTTTCTTCATTCGACATCAAGGTTACCCTTGACGGCGGTGGAATCAAAGGTCAGGCTGAAGCTCTCCGCCTTGCAATCGCCCGCGCGCTTTGCAAGATCGACAAAGAAGCTTATCGCCCTATTCTCAAATCAAACGGCTTCCTCACCCGTGACAGCCGCGAGGTCGAGAGAAAGAAACCTGGTCAGCCCGGTGCTCGCAGACGCTTCCAATTCAGCAAACGTTAACATTTATTACGATTTACGACTCATTGCACAGGTGGTTTACAGTAAAATGATCGGACCCGCTTTTAGCTACCAATCGTTTGACCATCTGCGGAAAATCTGAAAGACCGGGCAGGCCCGCTACTTTCAGGATTGACAAAAAGAGAATCCTCCACACGAAGGATCACAGAAACAAACAAAAACAAACCAAAATGTCTAGAACAAATTTCCAAGACTTACTCGATGCAGGTGTTCACTTCGGACATATGAAGAGAAAATGGAATCCTAAAATGGCTCCCTATATCTATATGGAGAAGAACGGGATTCACATTATCGACCTGCATAAGACTGTTGTCAAAATAGATGAAGCTGCAGCAGTTATGAAACAGCTTGCCCGCGCAGGCCGCAAGATACTGTTCGTAGCCACCAAGAAACAAGCCAAAGAAATTGTCGCCGCCCAGGCACAGGCAGTCAATATGCCGTATGTAACAGAGCGTTGGGCTGGTGGCATGCTCACCAACTTCCCGACCATCCGCAAGGCTGTCAAGAAGATGAATACCATCGACAAGATGATCAGCGACGGTACCTTCGAGACCCTTGCCAAGAGGGAACGCCTCCAGATCACCCGTCAGAGGGCCAAACTCGAGAAGAACCTCGGTTCTATCGCCGACCTCAACCGTCTCCCTTCAGCACTCTTCGTAGTTGACGTACAGAAAGAGATCAACGCTGTCAAGGAAGCCAACCGCCTCAACATTCCCGTAATCGCTATGGTTGATACTTGTTGCGATCCTACCAACATTGATTATGTGATTCCGGCAAATGATGATGCTGCAAAGTCTATCGCCCTTGTTACAGAAGTTCTCTGCAAGGCCGTAGCTGAAGGTCTGGAAGAGCGTAAACTCGAGAAAGACAAAGCTCAGGACGAAGCCGGTGACGAAGCTGAAGCAGCTCCCGCTCCTGCAAGAAGGGTACGCACCCGCAGGTCAGCTCCGAAGGCTGAGGCCACAGCCGAAGAAGTTAAACAGGAAGAGAGCGCTCCCGCTGAAGCTGCTCCTGCCAATGAATAATCCCTAAAACTTATTGACATGGAAATCAAAGCAGCAGATGTCGCTAAATTGCGCAAAATGACAGGTGCAGGAATGATGGATTGCAAGAATGCACTTGTAGAGGCTGAAGGTGACTTCAACCGTGCCCAGGAAATCATCCGTGAAAAAGGCAAGCTCGTAGCAGCCAAACGTGCTGACCGCGAGACTACCGAAGGTGCCGTAGTTGCCCGCATCAACGGCAACAAGGCTATCCTCGTAAGCCTTGGTTGCGAGACTGACTTCGTTGCAGCCAATGCAGAGTTCAAAGCTCTTGCAGAGGGTATCGCCGACGCAGCTATCGCAGCTTTCCCGGCTGACGCAGCAGCTCTCAATGAGGTTAAGATGGCTGACGGCCGCACTGTCGGCGAGGCTATCACCGAGCAGACCGGTAAGAGCGGTGAGAAGCACGTGATTGCTTACTACGCTACTCTCGAGGCTCCCTGCATCGGTTCATACATCCACTTCACCCACAAGGACGGCGCCCTCGTTGGTTTCAACAAGGAAGTTCCCGGCGACCTCGGCAAACACATCGCAATGCAGGTTACTTCAATGAAACCCGTTGCTGTCAACGCTGAAAGCGTTCCCGCCGAAATCGTTAAGCAGGAACTCGAAGTTGCCACCGAGAAGACCAAAGAGGAGCAGATCCAGAAGGCCGTTGACGCCGCTCTCAAGAAAGCCGGCATCAACCCCGCCCACTGCGACAGCGAGGACCACATCGAGTCCAATACTGCCAAAGGTTGGCTCACTCCCGAGCAGGCAGCACAGGCCCGCGAGATCATCAAGACCGTCTCAGCTGAGAAGGCCGCCAATCTTCCCGCAGCTATGATCGAGAACATTGCGAAAGGCCGTCTGGCCAAGTTCTTCAAGGAGCAGACTCTCGAAGAGCAGGAGTTCGTGATGGAAGGCAAGATCGCTGTCAAGGATTACATCGCAAGCATCGACAAAGACGCCAAGGTAACGGCTTTCCGCCGCTTCTCTCTCAGCGACTAAGTCGTCAGGTATAAAATTGAAAGAAGGTGTCCGTGAGGGCACCTTTTTTTTGTTACATTTGTGGGAGTGATAATTACACAATTCTAAAAACTGATACAATGAAGAAAATATTATTGACAATCGCTGCGGCTCTCGTGTCTCTTTCGTTCGCAGCAAATGCCCAGGAGCTCTCGAGTGCTCCCGGCCCCGTGGATTCACCCCAGATCAATCCCGACGGCACCGTCACTTTCCGCTTCCAGGACAGGAAGGCTGTGAAAGTGCAGGTTACCGGCGACTTCCTGCCCCCTCAAAGGGTAGGCAGACAGGAAGTGCAGGGCGTCGCCGATATGAAAGAAGGCGAGAACGGAGTGTGGGAATACACCACCGACAAACTGGCTCCTGAATTCTACGGATACAAGTTCATCGTTGACGGTGTCACCATTCCCGACCCGGCCAACCTCGTAGTCTGCAGGGACGGTTCCACTCTCACTTCAAAATTCCTTATCCCCGGCGAAAGGGCAGACCTCTATGCCATCCACGACGTTCCTCACGGCACAGTGGCCCACGTGTGGTATCCTTCTCCGGTGGCAGGTTTCAACCGCCGTATGGCAGTCTATACTCCCGCCGGTTATGAGACAAGCCCCAAGACCAGGTATCCGGTGGTCTATATCCTCCACGGCATCGGCGGTGACGAAGACTCCTGGCTGACCCACGGCCGTGCAGCCCAGATCCTCGACAACCTCATCGCTTCCGGCAAGGCCAAACCGATGATCGCAGTCTTCACCAACGGCAACATCTCTCAGCAGGCTGCCGTACACCAGACCGGCAACGGCTATATCCATCAGTCAACTATGCTTCCCAAGACTATGGAGGGCACTTTCGAGACTTCCTTCAACGAGGTAGTCAATTTCATCGACAAGAACTACCGCACCATCGCAAAGAAACAGTCAAGGGCCATCTGCGGCCTGTCGATGGGCGGACACCACAGCCTCTATATCTCTGCCAACAATCCCGATGAGTTCGGATATGTCGGCCTGTTCTCAGCAGCAGTAGGAGTCGCCAACGCTTCAGTCTCTCCGATGTATCAGGACAGGGAAGCCAAACTTGCCAGGCAGTTCGCCGGCAAGCCACTGTATTTCATCGCCTGCGGCAATTCCGACTTCCTCTTCCAGGCCAACAAGGACTTTATGGCAGAGCTCGACAAAGCCGGCTATCCCTACAAGTTTATGGAGACCGACGGCGGCCACATCTGGAAGAACTGGCGCATCTACCTCACAGAGTATCTCCCGATGATATTCAAGTAGCGGCTATTCCACGCAGGCAAGTGTCGCGGCTGACAGACGGAAGTCCGACGGAAGGACAGAAGCTGCAGCGGCGATGGTGCTGCCGGTGGTCAGGACGTCATCAACAATAAGAATTCGGAAGGACCCTGCGGCGCGAAGACGTTGCAGGGCCTTTTCGTTCAAGGAGAAGGCTCCGGCCATATTGCTGCGGCGGTCTGCCGCCCGGGTCTGAGTGCGGGTGAAGCGGCGCCGGCGGATGAGCTTCGGCTCGAAGGCGGCTCCGAGGT
>JAGCZI010000088.1 GCA_017960085.1 Bacteroidales bacterium | reverse complement strand
GGAAACGGCCTGATCCGTTGCCATCGTTCGTATTTTGTGAACCCGAGACATATCCGGGCCTTGCGAAAAGACAAGGATAACTATATCTTCGCGGAAATTGACAACCTGGCGCACACTGAGATTCCGGTCAGCAAGAAATACTACGAAGAAGTGAGCGACAGTCTATAATATGTTAAAACAGCAAACTATGCTTAAAAAAATATTGCCTGATGTCATTGCCATAGTGGCTTTTGTCATCATTTCCTTTGCTTATTTCACACCGGCAGTCTTCCAGGGAAGGGTCCTGGCCGGAGACGACCACGTAGGAATGATAGGTGCGAACCAGGATGTAGTGGACTACAGGGCTGAAACCGGCATCTCCTCCCGCTGGACCAATTCCATCTTCGGCGGAATGCCAAACTACCAGATGGCCCCGAGCTATGAGTCCCAGATGCCGATAAAGTTCCTTGACAAGGTTTATCACCTCTTCCTGCCGACCTATGTGTGGTATATTTTCGTACTGCTGCTGGGCTTCTACATATTGATGCGGGTGATCGGAATGTCTGTGCTCCTGTCGGCCCTGGGTGCCGTGGCGTGGGCCTTTTCATCGTACTTTCCGATAATAATAGGCGTCGGGCATATCTGGAAGGTTATGGTGCTTGCCTATATCCCTCCCACCATAGCCGGCATCTTGCTCACCTATAGAGGAAAATATATAGCCGGAGGCCTGCTGACTGCCTTCTTTGCGGCATCCCAGATATGCGCCAACCACCTCCAGATGACATACTACTTCCTGTTCGTCATCCTGTTCCTGGTCATAGCCGAAGCCGTGCTGGCCTTCCGCCGCAAGCAGGTTGCTACATTCCTGAAGGCCACAGGCGTGCTTCTGATAGCCGCCATCCTGGCAATCGGAGTTAATCTCTCCAACCTCTACCATACCTATGAATACAGCAAGGAAAGTATGCGCAACGGCAGCGAGCTGGTCAAGGCAGATGCCGGCAATCAGACTGCCGACGGTCTCGACAGGGATTATATCACTCAGTGGAGCTACGGCATAGGCGAGACTTTCTCCCTGCTCATACCCGATGTCAAGGGAGGAGCTTCCAATATTTCATTGTCAAGCCACAAGGCTGCCGTCAGGAAGGCTCCTGCCAATGTCAGACAGTATCTCGGACAGTTCGGCTCTTACTGGGGTGAGCAGCCCGGAACTTCAGGCCCCGTGTATGTCGGTGCCTTCGTCTTATTCCTGTTCGTACTGGGCATCTTCATAGTCAAAGGACCGGTGAAATGGGCCCTTGTGGCAGCCACGCTGTTGTCAATCCTCCTTAGCTGGGGAAGCAATTTTATGGGACTGACCAATTTCTTCATCGACCACGTGCCTTTGTACAGCAAGTTCCGCACGGTTGCGTCAATTCTGGTTATAGCTGAATTCACCATCCCGTTCCTGGCAGTTCTGGCTCTCAAGGCAATTATCGACGATCCGTCTGTCCTGAAGAAACGCAAGGGTGCTTTCTGGGGCAGCGTAGCCCTCACCGGCGGCATTGCGCTTGTATTCGCGCTTATGCCCGGCGTCTTCTTCCCGAGTTTCGTGTCATCTTCAGAGATGGCTGCCCTGGGCTCACTTGACGAGCAGACACGTATGATGTTTACGGGCGCGCTTACTGATGTGCGTATGGCCATATTTACCGCTGATGCCTGGCGCAGCTTCGCAATCATAGCTGTCGGTGTCGCCCTGCTTATGCTTCTTCGCGGAGGCAAACTCAAGGCTAACGTGGTCGTGTTGCTCTGTGCCCTGCTCTGTTTCATCGACCTTTGGAGCGTTGACAAGCGTTATGTGAACGACAGCCTGTTCATCACTCCCAAGCAGCTCAACACTGTGGCGGAAAAGTCAGATATCGATAAGTATATCCTGCAAGATACGGATCCTGACTACAGGGTGTTGAATCTTACGACCAACGTCTTCAATGACAACACCACTTCCTATTGGCACAAGAGCGTCGGCGGCTATAGCGCCGTCAAGCTCCGCCGCTACCAGGAGATGATCGAAGAGCATATCTCTCCGGAGATTATTGCTCTCTATGAAGAAGTCAACAATGCAGGCGGGGACCTCGGTGCAGTTCCGGTCACCAAGTATCCTGTGATCAATATGCTCAATACGAAATACATCGTTTTCCCTGTGGGCGAGAATCAGGCAATGCCGCTCAGAAATCCCAATGCGCTGGGCAACGGCTGGTTTGTGGACAAAGTCGTGACAGTTGACGACGCAAATTCGGAGATTGCGTTCATCCACGGAATCAATCCCGCCGAAGTTGCTATTGTGGAGAAATCATTCGCAGAAGCTGTCGGAAATGGCGGCTCGGAAGGAACAGTTGTCCTCAAGGAATATGCGCCGAACCGTCTGGTATATGAAACCGACAGCGACGGCCCCGGCACAGCTGTCTTCTCGGAGGTATATTACCCGTCCTGGCAGGCCTTTATCGACGGTAAGGAAGTGAAGGTTGGACGCGCAGACTATATCCTTAGGGCTCTCGCCGTACCGGCAGGCCATCATAAGATTGAATTCGTCTTCGACCCGGTTTCGCTTAAAAGGACAGAACGATATGCCGGAATGTGCTTCGGCATAATGGTCGCATCCGCTCTTATCTTAGCAGGCTATGCTGCAACCCGTTATTTGAAGAGAAGGCGTACCGCGAACCAGGCGTGATGGCAAAGGGTGCTCACCAGGCCATAATGTTTGCGCATTATGGCGAAGCGCTCTTTTAGTGATGCCTTGCGGTTGTCGATCGTAACTCCGCTGCCGTCTTCAAGGTAGTCGGCGACAATCAGATGCGTGTTGTAAAGCAGGTCTGCCTTCTTCATCACGCGTATGCACCAGTCCACATCGGCTGAGAAGCGATAAGTCAGGTCATAAGGCTCGGCAAGGTCCCTGCGGGCATAGAAAGCCTGATGACACACTAGCATCCCGTTCTTGAAACTCTTCCAGTTGAGCCTTTCCGGCGGGCTCAGCCTGCGCATCCCATAGATTTCACCGGCCAAGTTCGTCAGGGCGGTGTTCCCGTAAATCACACCTGGCAGCGGATTGAATCCGCCCGTCTGGGCGGCAATCTGTTCCAGGGTGGTAGTCTCGTGGAAACGGTCGCCGGCATTCATAAAGAGGACATAGTCTCCTGTTGCCAGTTTCAGACCCTTGTTCATTGCGTCATACAGTCCTTTGTCGGGCTCGCTGACAAGGATGTCGATATTGTCTTTATAGCGTGAAATGATGTCGAGAGTGGAGTCTTTGGACGCACCGTCGATAATTATGTATTCCTTGTCGGCCCAGCTCTGGCCAGTCACGCTCTCAAGTGTGCGCTCAATGACCTCGGCGGCGTTGTAGCATATCGTGATGACGGAGAATTTCATTTGAAAAGAGAGATATATTTTTGAGCCACTACTTTCTCAGAATAGCTGCCGAGCACTTTTGCGCGGGCGTTGCGGCATAGCTCCGGGTAATGCGCAGCGTCAAGCACCCAGTCTATTCCGTGGGCCAGGTTTTCGGCCGACTTGTATTCAGCCACATATCCGTTCGATTGATGGTCTATCATTTCCGGGATGCCTCCGATGTTGAAACCCACGCAGGGGATGCCGCAGCTGAGAGCTTCCATTATGGTGTTCGGCAGATTTTCCTGTAGGGAAGGGGTGACGAATACGTCGGCGGCGTTGTAGAATTCAGCCAGGGACCGGCCCTCTGGGACATATCCCAATGCGTGTGAGGGCAGGGGCAGCGTTGAGCCCAGCGCTTGCCCGTGCATTCCGAGGATGATTACCTCGACATCTTCTCGGGACGATTCCTTGAGGATGCGGCAGCTTTCCTGGAAATAATACATTCCCTTGCGGACGTCGGTGGTCTTGACCGAGCAGAACAGTATGAGCTTCTTGTCGGCCGGCAGGCCCAGTTTCTGACGGATGGCAGCTTTGTCCATCGGGGCATATACTGCAGTGTCTATAGGGTTGGGGATGGAGACGACCTTGCGGCCTTGGGCTATCCTGCTCTTGCGGCACAACCCTGCCAGCCACTCGCTGCAGCCGACGAAGGTGACGTCGCAGCCCTCAAGAGCCGCCAGCTTGCGGTCGAATGTCTTCCGGGCAAGGTCGATGCAGCCGCGCCGGGGCAGCAGAGGACAGTCGTGGCAGCCTGTGGTGTACTTAGTGCAGTCATCGGCGTGATGGCAGATGCCGGTGAACGGCCACATATCGTGCATTGTCCATATTACCTTCTTGCCGCTGGCAGCAATCTTTTTCAGCACTTCGAGGGATATGTAGCCTTGATTTATCCAGTGAAGGTGGATGACATCAGCCTTCCTGAAAGCTTCAGTTTTCGTGATGTCGATGCCGCAGTTGGCGATGTCTACATAGAATAGCCTGTCTTTGCTGAAGCCGTTGGCAGCCCAAATCGCAGCCCTCTCGCGAAGGAAGCACCATTCTTTCTGCAGGCGGCCTCCGACCGGTATCACAGCCTCTTCGCACTTTTCGGCATTTCGGACCATCATAGAGGCATCGACGCCCTCGCCGCGCAGAGCTTTGGCAATCCTTGAGCAGGCAACCGCGGCACCTCCGGTGGTTTCAGATGTGTTGACAAGCAGTACATTCATAAGCATAACAAAGGTATGCAATATCCTTAAATTAATTAAATTTGTAATTATGGCAGAGCTGGAACTCAAGAACAAAACTATCAAAGGCCTTTTCTGGGGAGGCTTCAACAGCGGTATGAAGCAAGTCATCAGCGCCCTGATCGGCCTGGTGCTGCTCAGCCGTCTTGCCCCCGGAGACTACGGGCTGGTGGGTATGCTCGCCATCTTTACAGGCATCGCAAGCACGCTGCAGGAGGGTGGTTTCACATCTGCCCTTGCGAACCGGAAAGAATTCAGCCACGACGATTTCAATGCTGTCTTCTGGTTCAACAACATCATCAGCATAGCGATGTATGTGCTGCTGTGGTTCTGCGCTCCGCTCATTGCGGATTTCTACGGGCAGCCAGAGCTGCTCAAGATTTCCCGGGTGCTGTTCCTGGCCTTCGTCTTCAACGGCTTTACTCTGGCATTCAATGCCTATCTGTTCCGCTTCCTTATGGTGAGGGAGAAGGCTGCCATCGAAATAGCGTCGAGCCTCATCGCCGGCATCGCCGCAATCATCCTTGCTATAAAGGGTTATGGATACTGGGCGCTGGTGGTCAACACGGTGCTTATGAGTTTCATCTCCTCAGTTCTCAGGATAATCCTGGTTCCCTGGCATCCCACCTTCAAGATCAATTTCAAACCGGTATGGGAAATGTTCGGTTTCAGTTTCAAACTTGTCATTGCTTCGTTTGTCACCCAGATCCAGAACAATATCTTCTCGGTCATCCTCGGCAGGGCATTCACCGAAAGGGAGGTGGGTTTCTATTCGCAGGGAAACAAATGGACGGTGATGGGACAGACTATGATTTCCGGCACGGTCAACAGCGTCGCCCAGCCCACTCTTGCAAGAGTCAATGACAATGAAGAAAGGGGGCTCAAGGTCTTCCGCAAGTTTATGAGGCTGACGTCGTGCCTGGTATGTCCCGCAATGCTCGGCCTGGCTTTCATCGCACCGCAGCTGATACAGGTCATCAACCCAGAATTTATGCCGAGCGTCCCCGTTATGCAGCTGTGCAGCATTGGTTGCATCGCGCTCTCGCTGTCGAATATGTACTCGCAGATGAACATAGCCCACGGACGTTCCGACCTGAACCTTCTGATTACGCTGATAGGTGCAGCCCTGCAGATCGCTATGGCTTTTGTTGTCTACAGATACGGAATTAATGTAATAGCCCTGACGATTGCTGTCTGCAATTTCGTTATCCTGGCCACCTGGCATCTGATAAGCGGCAAGTTTGTGGGGTATTCGCTGCCGATGCTTCTTAAGGATGTCACTCCTTATGCCGGCCTGGCAGTGCTTGTATTCATCGCCACATTCTTCGCAACTAAATTCATATCAAACACCCTGTTGCTGCTCTGCGCCAAGATAGTCATCGCAGTTGTGCTGTATGTCGTAGCTCTGAAGATACTTGATTCGGCGATTTACCGGGAGGCCAGGGTTTTCATCAAGAGGCACTGGCGCCGTTAGCCCCTATGTGATAGCGACGCAGCTCGCTGCGCAGTTCTTTCTCTCGTCCGCCACAGAGGGAGTTGAGAAGCGCGTGGAATTCTGCGCCGTGGTTCAGCTGTTTGAGGTGGCACAGCTCGTGGAGTATCACGTAGTCGCGCAGCTCTTCAGGCAGGCGCATAAGCTGCATATTGAGGTTGATGTTGCCTTTTGTGCTGCAGCTGCCCCAGTTCGAAACGTTGTTCTTGATGAAGACTTTGTTGTAGGTGAAACCGTGCTCGGCAGCCAGTTCTGCGAGGCGGGGCACAAGCCACGCCTTGGCCTGGGCGCGCAAAGCCTCGTCAGGCACCGGTTTACGCCGCCGCCTTCTGACAATGCGTCGCAAGGGAGGGAAAATTCGGATTATCACTTGAAACGCAGCTGGTCGTAGGTGAGTTTCTTGCCGCTGAGGAAGAACTTGAGCAATATGCTGCCGCGATAGTGACCAATGTCGTTGAACTCCTCTGAGAAGACTGAGTGGTCTTCGACTTTCTTGAGCTTACGGTAATCGCGGTGAGCCTGGAAGACAGCTTTGCACCAATCCCACTTGAAGCTTAGCAGGTAAACCATCGCCGAGCAGAAATCCAGAACCTTGCGTATTGTGATCAGCCTCCACCGCAGGTTGCCGGGAAGGTTCTTGTATAGCATCAACAGATTGTTGCGGTAGTTGAAATACAGTTTCCTGGGTGAATTGTTGGGCAGGGTGCCACCTCCGACGTGGTAGACCTTGGCCTGGGGGACGGCCCAGACCTGGAATCCGAGCAGTTTGGCCCTCCAGCAGAAATCAATCTCCTCCATATGGGCGAAGAAATGCTCATCGAGACCTCCGAGATGATGGTAGAGGGAAGAACGGACTACCATACAGGCTCCGGCAGCCCAGAAAATCTCCTCTTCCTCGTCATATTGGCCGTGATCTTTCTCAATGTTGCTGAGGATGCGTCCGCGGCAGAACGGGTAGCCGAAATGATCGATGAAGCCGCCTGCGGCGCCTGCGTATTCGAATGTGTCGCGGTTTGACTCCGAGAGGATCTTGGGCTGGCAGATTCCGGCGTCAGGATTGTCCTCCATAAAGTTGATTAGGGTCTGCGCCCATCCCGGTGTCACTTCGACGTCTGAATTGAGCAGGATGTAGTAATCGGCTTCGATTTGCCTGAAGGCACGGTTGTAGCCTTCGGTGAAGCCATAGTTCTTGTCGAACTCTATGAGCTGCACGTCCGCGTGTTCTGCCTTCAGCCATTCGACCGAACCGTCCGTCGACCCGTTGTCGGCGACTACGAGGAAGAAATTTTCTTTCGGGGTGTTGGCTTTCAGCACTGGCAGGAACCGCTTCATAAAATGCAGTCCGTTCCAGTTGAGTATGACTATCGCCGTATCCATAGATCAGTACAAATTTATAGAAATTTGTGCAATCAAAGAATTTCTGGCAGAATAAACAGCCGGTTGCTGTTGGAACCTTTCAACAATATGGTCTTGCCCTTGAGGGGATGACTTCCCAGGTAGTCGCGCAGTTCTTCTGCTGTCCTGAAGAATTTTGCGCACGACGCTTCGGGAACGTGTGCGGCTGCCGCCTCGAACTCGCCTTTCCCCACCAGGAATATCTCGTCCGTGATCGTGCAGGCTTTGCGGAGCACGTCGCAATGGGCCTGGAGCGAGAAGTCGCCGAGTTCATACATATCTCCGAGGATCAGAACTTTCTGCCCGAATCCTGTCGAAGAGAAATTGTCGAGCGAGGTGAGCATACTGGTATGGTTGGCGTTGTAGGCATCCACGATGAGGGTATTGTCGGCCGTCGAAATCATCTGGGAGCGGTTGTTAGAAGGAACATACCCTTCAATCGCGGCTATGGCTGCCTCCTCTTCGACATTGAAGTGTCTTGCGACGCAGAAGGCGGCGAGCACGTTGTCGGCATTGTAAGCTCCGACCAGATGAGTGCGGATCTGTCTTCCGTCTGGCATCTCGATGCGAAGGAATGGCTCCTGAACATTGGCCGGGAGTATTTTCACGCCCTGATATCTGGCTCCGTAGGCTACCTTGGCAATTTTGTTCCTGCTTTCCACCATACCGCAGATGTCGCTGCTGTCTGCGTTGTAGAAGACGGTGCCGCCGGTAGCGTTCAGAAAGTCATATAGTTCGCCCTTCGTCTTCTTGACTCCTTCGAAAGAGCCGAAGCCTTCGAGGTGTGCCCGTCCGACATTTGTGATAAGGCCGCAGGTCGGAAGGGCCATCGACACCGAGGATGCAATCTCTCCGGGATGGCTTGCTCCCATCTCAACAATTGCAATCTGATGCTCCTTGCCCAGTCCGAGCAGCGTCAGAGGCACTCCGATGTGGTTGTTGAGGTTGCCTTTGGTGCATAATGTGCTGTATTTGGCGCAGAGGACTGCGTTCACCAGTTCTTTTGTGGTTGTCTTTCCATTGGTGCCGGTAATTCCCACAACAGGGATGTCGAAGTGCATTCGGTGGATCCTGGCCAGCTGCTGGAGCGCCTGCAGAGTGTCAGGCACCTTTATGAATCTTTCATCAGCTCCATCCGGAATCCTTTCGACCACAGCATAGGCGGCTCCTTGTTCCAGTGCCGCAGCTGCAAAGTCGTTGCCGTCGAAATTGTCGCCTTTGAGTGCGAAGAATACAGAACCGGGGATTATGCGTCGCGTGTCAGTGCAGACTTTGGCTCCGCACTCTGTAAAAATATCGTACAAGTCTTTCATAGCCTATTTCGTCCCGGTAGATCCGAAGCCGCCTGTTCCGCGGCTGCTCTCATCGAGTTGTTCCACTTCGTCCCATTCAACGTGCTCGTGTCGGGCAATCACCATCTGTGCTATCCTTTCTCCGGGCTCGATTGTAAACGGATCCTTCGAAAGATTGACGAGCAGCACGCAGACTTCGCCGCGGTAGTCGGCATCGATGGTGCCCGGGCTGTTGGTGACAGTGATGCCGTGTTTGGCGGCAAGGCCGCTTCTCGGACGTACCTGGGCCTCATATCCTTCAGGAAGTTGTATGAACAGTCCTGTAGGTATCATCGTGCGCTCCAGCGAACCGAGGGTTACGGGCTCTGAAATGTTTGCCTTCAGGTCCACGCCGGCTGAGTACGGGGTGGCATAGGCAGGAGAGGGGTAAGCGGATTTGTTGACTATCTTGACTTTCATATTATATGATGGTTTCAGGCGGTTTTTTTGCGGCGACGGAAATAGAAGATGCTGGCACCTACAGGGATGAGGTAGCAGAGCAGCAGAGCGGTCTGTACCCCCAGCTTCGGCCAGATAGAAAGTTCCGGAACGAACAGGGAGCCTGCATATATGCCCAGGCCGAGCAGTATGCAGAGGGAAATCTGTACCCAGTTGTAGGGGATAGGGTAGTATTTGTTGCCGAGCCACAGCGAGATAGCCATCATCACCACATAGCTTGCCACGTGACCCCAGGCGGCGGCATAGTAGCTGAATCGCGGCATAAAGATGATATTGATGGCGAGTGTGACGACCAGTCCGGCCAGTGTGATCCACACGGCATAGCCGGTCTTGCCGCTCAGCTTGTACCACATACTTATGTTGAACTGCATTCCCAGCAGTACATATGCCATCAGCATTATCGGAGTGATGGACAACCCTTCGCGGAAGTTTCGGCCGAGGATGAGGCCGATCTCGTCAAGGTAGAGTGTGACTACCAGGAATCCGAACATGCAGAATGCCACAAAATAGCTCATAACCTGGGCATAGAGCACCTTGTTGTCCTTGTCTTTCTCTCTCTGGAAGAAGAAAGGCTCGGCGGCATAGCGGAACATCTGCACGAAGAGTGACATTATCACGGCGATCTTGACTCCTGCCTGATAGACACCGAGGTCTGCGCGCCAAAGGGCGGGATCGGCGTCGAGGAAACGCATAAGGATTCTGTCCATAAAGTCGTTCAGCACTCCGGGCAGTCCCGCGATCATTAGGGGTAGAGAATAGATGAGCAGTGAGCGGGTCAGCTCCTTGTCCATATGGAACCTGAGGCGGAAGATTTCCGGAATCAGAAGTATAAGGCAAAGCAGACAGCTTACGAGGATGGCGAATATCGCATAGGTGTAATCCGGCACAGGGCTCACGAAAGTGAGCATCCAGCTGTCCGGATGGGCTGCTGCAAACTTCGGGAAGCGGAGGTACAGCAGCAGGTTCACTCCCAGTTCGGTAAGTATCTTGAGGGTCTTTATGACGGCGAACTTGAGCGCCTTGTGCTCATACCGCAGTCTTGCGAAGATGATGGCCGTAATGGTGTCTATCCACAGGATGAGACCCACATACTTTATGACACGGCCGTTGCCTTCGTAGCCGAGGGCGGTGGATATTCCGCCTGAGAAGGCGGAACAGCAGATGTAGAACAGCGCGCACAGAACGAAGACTATCGAGAATGCAGTGGAGAAGACCTTTGGGGAGTTGTTGATCTCTTTGATGGTCGCGTAGCGGAAACAGCCGGTCTCAAGGCCCAGGGCCAGGACTACCTGCAGTATGGCTATGTAAGAGAGAAACTCCGTGACGACTCCGTAATCGGAGCGGCTGAGTATCGCCGTATATACGGGAACCAGCATAAAGTTGACGACACGGGCCAGAATGGTACTCAGACCATAAATGGCGGTTTCGCTCGCCAGTTGTTTCAAAGGATTTGCCATCTCGGAGTCAAGATTACCATACAAAAATAGGAAATTTGGCTAAATTTGCCCTGCAAATAACCAACATTATGAAACGGATACTGACATTATCACTTATCGTTACTATGGCACTCTTTTTCTCAGGTTGCAAGAACGGCAACAAAGCACCCAAGGATATCAATACAGACCAGCCTTCATTCTCACAGGGCGAAACAGCAGAGCCCGAAGAGATAGCAGAAGAGCCCGTGTTCAAGATTTCAACCACCAAGGGCGACATCGTCGTGAAACTCTATAAGGAAACTCCCCTGCACCGCGACAATTTCGTGAAGCTCGCCCGCAGCGGTTATTATGACGGTATGCTTTTCCACCGTGTGATCAAAAACTTTATGATCCAGGGCGGCGACCCCTTCACCAAGCAGGAAGGCAAAGAAGCCCAGTATGGCACCGGTGGTCCTAACTACACCATCCCCGCTGAGATCGTGCCCGGCAAGACCCACAAGAAAGGCGCCCTTGCAGCAGCCCGCAGAGGTGACAACGTAAATCCCGAAAAGGCATCTTCAGGCTCACAGTTCTACCTCGTCCAGAGCGAAGAAGGCTGCAAGCACCTCGATGGCGAGTACACAATTTTCGGTGAGACCATTTCAGGCCTCGACGTGATTGACAAAATCGCTGCTGTACAGACCAACAACCGCAATCTCCCTCTGGAACCCGTAAAAATTATTTCAGTTAAAGAAGTAAAAGAATAATTGTGGCACGCCTATTGCTTAATCCTAAGTCAAGTTTTTCATAGGTTAAGTTTTAGGTTATACATAGCAAAGGCCGCCTCAAAAGAAGCGGCCCTTACTATTTTTATACACTGTCGTTATTTCTTAGGCACTTCCTTGAGGACTTCCACGATGAAATCCCAGAACTTGGCGACGCTGGGAACGAATACCCTTTCGTCGGGAGAGTGGGGAGAGCAGAGGGTCGGTCCGCAGGAAACCATATCCCAGTTCGGATATTTGGCTCCGAGGATGCCGCATTCCAGTCCGGCGTGTACTGCCAGAACCTTTGGCTCATTGCCGTAGAGTTTTTTGTATACTCTCTTCATCTCGGCGAGAATCACTGAATCCATATTCGGTTTCCATCCTGAATAGCCGCCTGAGAATTTGACCTTGGCCCCAGCCAGTTCGAAGACGTTGCGCATCTGCTCGGCCATATCCATCTTGGAACTGTCGATAGAGCTGCGGATAAGGCTGCTGACAGTGAATACGCCGTTTTCAGTGCGGACTATCGCAAGGTTGCCGGATGTCTCCACCATTCCGGGCATATCAAGGCTCATACGGGTCACTTCATTTGTACAAGCAGACACTGCCATAATCATCTTCAAGCCGACATTTCCTGCGATGACAGTCTTGGCTTTGGTTTTCTTGGCAAAAATCTCCACTGCGGGGTCGATCTTGCCGAATTCATTCCTTACCTCGGCGAGTACGCTGGCTGCGGCTGATTCTACTGCAGCTGCTTCAGCCTGAGGCACGGCAACTACAGCCACGCACTCACGCGGAATGGCGTTGCGCAGGTTTCCGCCCAGGATGCACGAGAGCTTGCCTTTGTGGTCGCGCAGCAGGGGCAGCAGAACCCTGGCCATAACTTTGTTGGCGTTGCCGCGGCCTTCGTTGATCTCCATACCGGAATGGCCCCCGCGTAGACCTTTGACAGTGATTTCATAAGCCACATAGCCGGCAGGCACGGGCTCTTCTTTGTATTTCTTTGTCACGCTCACATCCAAACCGCCTGCACAGCCGACATACAGCTCTCCTTCGGTCTCAGAATCCATATTGATGAGGATGTCTCCTTTCAGGACGCCGGGAGCCAGTTTGAAGGCGCCGGTCATACCCGTCTCTTCATCAACGGTGAAAAGAGCTTCGATAGGGCCGTGCTGAAGGTCCTTGGCTTCAAGGATGGCCATTGCGGTAGCTACGCCGAGGCCATTGTCTGCTCCGAGGGTGGTGCCGCTGGCATACACCCACTGCTGTCCGTCTTTCTCCACTATGCGGGGGGTGATGGGGTCTTTGTGGAAATCGTGCGCCACGTCGTTGTTTTTCTGCGGCACCATATCCATATGGCCTTGAAGGATAATACCCTTTCGGTCTTCCATACCTTTGGTGGCAGGCTTGCGGATGATTATGTTGCCCATCGGGTCTTTGATGGTCTCAAGACCGAGGTCCTTGCCGAATTTTTCTAGAAATGCTGAAACCTTCTCTTCGTGTTTCGAAGGTCTCGGAATGCGTGTGAGGGCGTAGAAGTTCTTCCACACTCTCTCAGGGTTGAGATGACTTATATCCATAATATTATTTTAGTACTGAGTTCAACGGGAAAGAAAGCGTCTGACCGAACTGGTAGACGGGAATGCGTGTCTGCAGCAGTGTCTGGCTGCCGTCCATTATCCTTGCGGTGGCGACTGCAGGCACCCTGTAATAAACAGTGCCGGCGGCTACAGGCCTTGAGCCGGATTCGACACCTCCGGTAGTTATCGATGCTGTCTTGTCGAATGTCAGCTGGAGCACGATTGGACGACCTGCAACTTCATTGGGGGGCAGCAGACCTTCATTTTCAGAAATCCTGAATGCCACATACATCTGATTTGCGGTAGATTTAGCGGGGACTACGTCGAAGTTCATTGTCTGGACAGAAGTGGTGCTGGCGCCGTAGAAAAGGCTCATATACTCCTGCTCCAGCCTCGTAATCTCAGCTATGGCTGCCTGCAGGGCGTTACCTTCGAATGTCGCATCGGTATCTCCGGTAATTATCTGGACGCGGTTCCTGCGAAGGTCGAAGATGGCGTTGGCAGTCTCCTGCGCTTTCTTCTCCAGAGACTTCTCTACGACCTGGCTCTGAGACACCGCAACTCTCTGGAAACCTTCCGCAGTATTTACTGTTTTATAAAGGGTGGTAGTCGC
>JAGCZI010000010.1 GCA_017960085.1 Bacteroidales bacterium | reverse complement strand
TCAGATATATACTTTCTGAGCGCAGCTGCAAATCGCAAAATAATATGTTTGCTACTCGTCAATGTCGTCTTCAGGCGCTTCGCCGAAGTCTCCTTCGTTTTCAGGAAATTCTGCGTTTTCTCCGTCAGCTACCACTCCGTCGTCATCGTCATCCTTGAAGAGGTCTTTCTCGACGTCTTCGTAATCATCCGTGCGGACTTTCACTTTCACGAGGTAGATTGCGTCAGGAATCTCAACTGAAACAGCATAGAAACAAGTGCCGTCCGGCTTGTCAATCTTCACCAGGTCTCCGAGGTAGTCGGCATAGCCGTGTGGATATTTCTCTTCAAATGCCTCACGCAGTTCATCAGACATATTTTCGTAGCTGATGACAGCTCTTCTTTTATTGGGAATTCTAATTGCCATTTTCCTGTTTGTTTTACCTCGCAATTATAGGCATTTTTTTCAAATACAAACCCTATTTGGATTTATTTGTTGAAAAAAAATGATTTTTGGCGCTTCTTGCGCTCCAGGTTGCGTTCCACGAACAGCGGTCTGAGGGTTTTGGGATCCAGTCCGGTATAGAACATCACCGAGGCTACAGTCATCGGTGTGGGTGTGAAATCCTGCACCTGCTCCATATAGAGGCCCTTCAGGTACTTGTTCTTCGACAGGGCGTCCATATCCCTCATCGAGCAGCCGGGATGGCCGCTGATGAAGTACGGCACGAGCTGGTAGCGCAGGCCGTGGCGACGAGTGATCTCGTCGAATTTGCCGCGCAGCACTTCGAAGAGCCTGAAGGAAGGCTTGCCCATAACTGCCAGCACATTGTCCTGGGTATGCTCGGGAGCCACCTTCAACCTGCCGCTGGTATGCTTCGTTATGAGAGCCTCGAGATAGGGTTGGGAAGTCTCGTCAAGATAGCCGTTCTCGTCGAGGAAAAGGTCGTAGCGGATGCCGCTGCCGATATATGCGTTGCGGATACCCTTGACGGCAAGCACCTTGTCGTAGAGCTCCAGCAGAGCCTTGTGGGAATGGTCGAGATTGCGGCACATCCTCGGGAACAGGCAGCTCTGGCGGGTACATTTGGCGCACAGTTCCTTGTTCTTGCCGCCCATCCGGTACATATTGGCCGTCGGGGCGCCCAGATCGGAGATGTTTCCGGCGAAGTCAGGCAGGTCGTTGAGCCGCCTGGCCTCTTCCACTATCGACTCCTGTGAACGGGACTGTATGAATTTGCCCTGATGCGCAGCTATCGTGCAGAAGTTGCAGCCTCCGAAGCAGCCGCGGTGGGTCGTGATCGAAAACTTGATCATATCGTAGGCCGGGATCCTCTTGCCTTTGTAGCGCGGATGCGGGAGTTTGGTGAATGGCAGGCTGTAGACTGCGTCCAGCTCTTCCGTGGTTGCCGGAGGATATGGCGGATTGATGCACACGAAATCTTTGCCGGTCTGCTCGACGAGGGTCATCGCGTGAAGCGAATTGGCCTCTCTTTCGATGATGTTGAAATTCTGGGCGAAGGCCACCTTGTTCCGCTTGCAGTCTTCGAAGGAGTGCAGGTCGAAATAGTCATTGTCGGGAGGGGTGTCGGCCAGATATCCTATCTGGGGTATCTCCCTTATCTGTTCTTTTGTCCAGCCTTGAGCGAAAGCGTCGGTCAACGCCGCCATCGGTCTCTCCCCCATCCCGTACACCAGATAGTCGGCTCCGGAATCCACCAGCACCGACGGCTTGAGGCAGTCCTGCCAGTAGTCATAATGTGTCAGCCTGCGGAGAGACGCCTCGATGCCGCCTATCACAACCGGCACGTCGGGGAAAAGCTGCTTAAGTATCTTGGTGTATACAGTCACCGCGTAGTCGGGGCGGTAACCGGCACGGCCTTCGGGCGTATATGCGTCATTGCTGCGCAGACGCTTCGATGCAGTGTAATGGTTGACCATCGAATCCATATTGCCGGCATTGACGGCGAAATAGAGCCGGGGGGTCCCCATCTTCTTGAAATCTCGCAGGTCATCCCTCCAGTTCGGCTGGGGAACGACAGCCACTTTGTAGCCACGGGCTTCGAGGGCCCTTGTCACCACCGCCGTACCGAAAGATGGATGGTCTATGAACGCATCTCCGGTGAAAAGGATTACGTCGGCTGCATCCCAGCCAAGCGCATCCATCTCTTTTTTGGTGGTGGGTGCTATCATAGCTACATTCTCTCGGGCAGTT
This sequence comes from Bacteroidales bacterium, assembly GCA_017960085.1. Classification (GTDB taxonomy): domain Bacteria; phylum Bacteroidota; class Bacteroidia; order Bacteroidales; family UBA932; genus Equibacterium. The sequence continues at coordinate 2,228 of JAGCZI010000010.1, read as the reverse complement.
TGATGCCGAGGATGGTCATTGCTTTGGTAAGCACCTGTGCGATAGCGGCAAGCAGCGCAAGCCTCTGGGCGCGGACCTTGTCGTCATCCGCCTTGAGTACGCTGACATCGTGGTAATACTGGTTGAACTCCTTGGCAAGGTCGTAGGCGTAATTGGCCACGAGTGCGGGAGAATGAGCCTCTGCCGCCTCTGCCACCTTGTCGGGGAACGATGCGAGGACTTTGACGATCTCAATCTCCTTGGGGAGGAACTCCACGTCTGAAGCTCCGACTGCAAACTGCTGCTCAGCAGCTTTGCGCAGGATGGACTTGATGCGGGCGTAGGTGTATTGAATGAACGGGCCTGTGTTGCCGTTGAAGTCTATGCTTTCCTTCGGGTCGAAGAGCATCGTCTTGCGCGGGTCGACCTTGATGATGAAGTATTTCAGCGCGCCGAGGCCTATGGTCATAAACAGTTCGTCCTGCTCCTTGCTGTCCATATCCTCCAGCTTGCCAAGCTCCAGCGAGGTCTCCTTCGCCGTGGCATACATCTTTGCGATGAGGTCGTCAGCGTCGACGACAGTGCCCTCGCGGGACTTCATCTTGCCCTCGGGCAGTTCCACCATTCCGTAGGACATATGGTAGATAGCGTCAGCCCAAGGCATTCCGAGCTTGCCGAGTATGAGCTTGAGCACCTGGAAGTGGTAGTTCTGCTCATTGCCCACGACATATATCATCTCGTCGAAATCGTACTCTTCGTGACGGCGGCAGGCTGTGCCGAGGTCCTGGGTCATATATACTGACGTACCGTCGCTGCGAAGCAGCAGTTTCTCGTCAAGGCCGTCTGCAGTGAGGTCGCACCACACCGAACCGTCGTCGCGGCGATAGAAGACTCCCTTCGAGAGACCTTCCTCTACCAGCGACTTGCCGAGCAGATAGGTCTGTGACTCGTAGTATATCTTGTCGAAGCCGACGCCGAGGTCTGCGTATGTCTTGTCGAAGCCTTCGTATACCCAGCCGTTCATCTTCGCCCAGAGTGCGCGCACTTCGGGGTCGCCCTGCTCCCACTTGACAAGCATTGCCTGGGCCTCCTTCATACAAGGAGCCTGCTTTGCAGCCTCTTCCTTGTCAAGGCCTGTTGCCGCCATTATTTCGGCTGTCTCCTCGTTCAGCATATTGTTGAACTCCACATAGAAATCGCCCACAAGGTGGTCTCCCTTCTTGCCGGAAGACTGAGGTGTCACGCCGTTGCCGCGCCTGAGCCAGGCCAGCATCGACTTGCAGATGTGGATGCCGCGGTCGTTGACGAGGTTGACCTTGACAACGTTGTTGCCGGCGGCAGCCAGCAGCTGCGACACAGACCAGCCGAGCAATATGTTGCGGATATGTCCCAGGTGCAGCGGCTTGTTGGTGTTGGGAGATGAAAACTCCACCATCACGGTGCGGCCGTTGGAAGGATGCTGTCCCCAGTCCTTTGCAGCAGCTATCTGCGAGAACACTTCACCCCAGTATGCTGCTGACATCTTGATATTCAGAAAGCCCTTCACCACATTGAAGGATTCGATGCCTGAGGCATTCGCCTTCATATATTCTCCGATTTCGGTGGCAGTAACCTCAGGCGACTTGCGGCTGAGTTTCAGCAGCGGGAACACCACCAGAGTCACGTCACCTTCGAATTCCTTGCGGGTTGCCTGGAACTGCAGGGCTCCGTCGGCAGGTTCCGCTCCGTAAAGGGCCTTGACGGCATCCTTGGCCAGGGCGGTCAACAAATCTATAGAGTCAGTCATAATTTATTTCAGTCCGTTATATTCCAGAAGAGCGTCCACGGTAGCGTCGTGTCCGCGGAAATTCCTGTACAGTTCATCAGCCTCGACCTCGTCGCCGCGACGGAGTATTTCGTAGCGGTACTTGCGGGCCATCTCCTGGTTGAAGATGTCGCCGGTCTCCTCGAAGGCCTTGAAAGCGTCGTTGTCGAGCACCTGGGCCCAGAGATAGCTGTAATAGCCCACGTCATATCCGTGTGAGAAGATATGCAGGAAGTAAGGAGTCCTGTAGCGCGGCGGAATCTCGCTGATGAGGCCGATCTCCCTGAGTATCTTGTTCTCAGCCGACAGCACGTTGAAATTCTCGGGAATGTCGCTGATTGAATAGAGCCCCAGGTCGAGGTACATAGCTGCGAGCAGCTCGGTCATCGCGAAGCCCTTGCCATAGGTCTTCGACTCGACGTACTTGTTGACCAGCTCCATCGGG
>JAGCZI010000087.1 GCA_017960085.1 Bacteroidales bacterium | reverse complement strand
TCGTCGAGGACTTTGTAGGGAGCTGAGAAGCCGAATGAGCTCAGGCCCCAGACTTTTCCGCCGGCGCCTACGAGACCTTCGAGGGTCACGGGCAGACCTGCGGTCATACCGAATTTCTTCTTGTTGCCCGGGAGGATGCTGCGCTGGTAGGCCTTGCTCTGGCTGCGGAACAGTCCCTCTGAAGGCACGCTCACGATGCGGCACTTGATGCCGTCGGCGCGAAGGAGTTCGGCACCGGCCACGAGGGTTGACACCTCAGAACCGGAAGCGAGGAGGATCACGTCGAAATCGGGATCTGAACCGGCTACGATGTAGGCACCCTTGGCTGCCTGGCTGTAGTCGTTGCCGGCAGGGAGGGTCTTGATGTTCTGGCGGCTGAAGATGAGGCCGGTCGGAGAAGTGGTGTTCTCCATCGCGAGCTTCCAGGCCTGGGTGGTCTCGTCGCTGTCGGCGGGACGGAGCACGAGCATCGAGTTCTTGCCCTTGTGGGTTTTGAGTTTCTCCATCAGGCGGATCTGTGCCTCCTGCTCAACAGGCTCGTGGGTCGGGCCGTCTTCACCTACGCGGAATGCATCGTGGGTCCAGATGAACTTCACGGGAACTTCCATCAGGGCAGCCATACGGACTGCGGGTTTCATATAGTCTGAGAATACGAAGAAGGTACCGCAAGCCGGGATGACACCGCCGTGCAGGGCCATACCGATGCAGCAGCAAGCCATAGTGAGCTCAGCCACGCCTGCCTGGAAGAACGAGCCGCTGAAGTCGCCTTTCACCATATTTGTGGTATGTTTCAGGAAGCCGTCGGTCTTGTCGGAGTTGCTCAGGTCGGCGCTTGCGCAGATCATATTGGGAACCTGCTGTGCCAGCTGGCTGAGAACTGCTGCAGAAGCGCTGCGGGTAGCGTCGTCGGGTTTCTGGGCAACCTTGCTCCAGTCGATGACAGGGGCCTTGCCGCTGAACCACTCCTTGAGCAGGGCGGCCTTCTCGGGATTGGCCTTCGCCCATTCTGCCTTGCGGGCATATTTGGCGTCCATAATCTTGCGGAGCTGTTTTGCACGGTCGGCATAGAGCTTCTTGACCTCGGGGAAGATCTGGAAAGGATTCTCAGGGTCTCCGCCCAGAGCCTTGATGGTGTTGACATAAGCGTCGCCGCCCAGAGGAGCACCGTGGGTCTTGCAGTTGCGCTCGTAGCTGCTGCCGTCGGCCTTCAGGGCACCCTTGCCCATAATGCATTTGCCGATGATGAGGGTCGGCTTGCCGTTCGGGTTCTGAGCCATAGTCAGCGCGCCGCGGATCTGGTCCACGCAGTTGCCGTTGATTTCATATACGTTCCAGCCCCAGGCGCGGTATTTGGCTGCAGTGTCCTCAGTCGTAACCACCTTGGTCTCGGTAGAAAGCTGGATGTCGTTGGAGTCGTAGAACATAATGAGGTTGTCAAGACCCAGCGTGCCGGCGATGCGGCCTGCGCCCTGGCTGATCTCCTCCTGGATACCGCCGTCAGAGATGTAAGCGTAAATCTTGTGGTTCATAACCTCTTCGCCGAGGACGGCTGCGAGGTGCTTCTCTGCGATGGCTGCGCCGACAGCGAAAACATGTCCCTGGCCGAGCGGGCCGGAGGTGTTCTCAATGCCGCGAACTACATCAAGTTCGGGGTGGCCGGTGACCGGTGAGCCCCACTGACGCAGGGTTGCCAGCTCTTCCATACTGAACTTGCCGGTGAGGGCAAGCTGTGAATAAAGCATCGGAGCCATATGGCCCGGATCGAGGAAGAAACGGTCGCGTCCCTCAAATTTCATATTGCGGGGGTCATACTCCAGGAACTCGCTGAAGAGCACGTTGATGAAATCAGCGCCGCCCATAGCTCCGCCGGGGTGTCCTGATTTGGCCTTTTCAACCATAGAAGCCGCCAGAATACGGATATTGTCGGCAGATCTGTTCATAATCTTGATGTCGTTCATATTCAGTTGATGTTTTGAAAATTGCAAATGATTTTAGCGTATCTACAAAAATAACTCTTTTTGATTAATTATCTTTGCACACTGTATGAGGAACATCAGAAATTTTTGCATTATAGCCCATATCGACCACGGGAAGAGCACTCTTGCCGACCGTATGCTCGAGTGTACCAAGACTTTGGACGAGCGGGAGATGGAAGATCAGGTGCTTGACAGTATGGATCTCGAGAAGGAGAAAGGCATCACCATCAAGAGCCACGCCATCCAGATGAACTACCGCAAGGGCGACCAGGACTATGTCCTCAACCTCATCGACACTCCCGGCCATGTGGATTTTTCCTACGAAGTGTCCCGCGCCATAGCCTCCTGCGAGGGAGCGCTGCTGGTGGTCGACGCCACCCAGGGCATCCAGGCCCAGACCATCTCCAACCTCTACCTCGCCATCGAGCACGACCTTGCCATCATCCCCGTCCTCAACAAGATCGACATGGACGCAGCGATGGTCGATGTCGTGCGTGACCAGGTAGTGGACCTCATCGGCTGCGACCCCGACGACGTGCTGCTGGCCAGCGCCCGCACCGGCGAGGGAGTTCCTGCCATCCTCGATGCGATAGTGGACCGCGTGCCCGCCCCCAGCGGCGACCCCGACGCTCCGCTCCAGGCCCTCATCTTCGACTCGGTCTTCAACCCGTTCAGGGGCATCATAGCATATTTCAAAGTAGTCAACGGCAGCGTACGCAGCGGCGACAAAGTCAAGTTCGTGCACACCGGCCGCGAGTATGACGCCGACGAGGTGGGCGTGCTCAAGATGAAGCTCTGTCCCCGCGACGAGATTCCCTGCGGCAGCGTGGGCTACATCATCTCCGGCATCAAGACAGCCGTCGAGGTGAAAGTGGGCGACACCATCACCCACGTGGAGCGGCCCTGCAGCGACCATATCGAAGGTTTCGAAGAGGTCAAGCCGATGCTTTTCGCCGGCGTCTATCCCGTCGAGGCCGATGAATACGAAGACCTGCGCTCCTCACTGGAGAAGCTGCAGCTCAACGACGCCTCGCTGGTGTTCGAACCCGAGAGCTCGCTGGCCCTCGGCTTCGGCTTCCGCTGCGGCTTCCTCGGCCTGCTCCACCTCGAAATCGTCCAGGAAAGGCTTTATCGAGAATTCGATATGGACGTCATCACCACCGTGCCGAACGTGTCGTATAAAGTCTATACCACCCAGGGCGAAGTTGTCGACGTGCACAACCCTTCCGGCCTGCCCGCCCCGACTCTCATCGACCATATCGAAGAGCCGTACATCCGCGCCCAGGTCATCTCCAAGAGCGAGTTCTTCGGGCCGATAATGAAGCTCTGCCTCGACAAGCGCGGCACGCTGGCCGGCCAGCACTACCTCACCTCGGACCGCGTGGAGCTCAACTACGACATCCCGCTGGCGGAGATAGTCTTCGACTTCTACGACCGCCTCAAATCCATATCCAAAGGCTACGCTTCGTTCGACTACCACGTCACTGGCTATAAGAATGCCGACCTGGTGAAGCTCGACATCCTGCTCAACGGAGAGCCGGTCGACGCCCTGTCGTCACTCATCCACCGCGACCACGCCTACGACTTCGGCCGCCGGATGTGCGAGAAGCTCAAGGAACTCATCCCGCGCCAGCAGTTCGAAATCGCCATCCAGGCAGCCATCGGCGCCAAGATCATCGCCCGCGAGACTGTCAAGGCAGTGCGCAAGGACGTGACTGCAAAGTGCTACGGCGGTGACATCACCCGTAAGCGCAAGCTGCTCGAGAAGCAGAAGAAGGGCAAGAAGCGTATGCGCCAGATCGGCAATGTACAGGTGCCCCAGAGCGCCTTTATGGCGGTGCTTAAACTGTAAGGTTAAGCGTTTAGAAACATTTATAAATAATTATAAACGGATAGTATTCACGATGAAGCAATATCTGGATCTGCTGCAGTACATCAAGGACAACGGAGTGATGAAAGGCGACCGCACCGGCACCGGCACCAAGAGCGTGTTCGGCTACCAGATGCGCTTCCACCTGAAGGACGGCTTCCCGCTGCTGACCACCAAGAAGGTGCATCTTCGCTCCATCATCTACGAACTGCTGTGGTTCATCAGCGGCAGCACTAACATCAAGTACCTCAACGACAACAAAGTCACTATCTGGGACGAATGGGCCGATGAGAACGGAGAGCTGGGACCTGTCTACGGCCACCAGTGGCGCAGCTGGCCCACCCCTGACGGAGGGCACATCGACCAGCTGGCGAACCTGATGGAGCAGCTCAAAAAGAATCCCGATTCGCGCAGGCACATCATCTCGGCGTGGAATGTGGCTGAGGTGGACAAGATGGCCCTGCCGCCCTGCCACACCCTCTTCCAGTTCTATGTGGCCGAAGGCCGTCTCAGCTGCCAGCTCTACCAGCGCAGCGCCGACGTCTTCCTCGGCGTGCCTTTCAACATCGCTTCATACGCCCTGCTGACCCAGATGGTAGCCCAGTGCTGCGGCTACGAGCCCGGCGATTTCGTGCACAGCTTCGGCGACGTGCATATCTACAAGAACCATTTTGAGCAGGTCGACCTGCAGCTGAGCCGCACTCCGAGGCCGCTGCCGGTGATGAAGATCAATCCGGACGTCAAAGACATATTCAGTTTCCGCTACGAAGACTTCCAGCTCGAGGGCTACGACCCCTGGCCGGCCATCAAGGCGCCGGTGGCTGTGTAGTGCAGTCCCGCGGAGGTTTTTCCGATAATAAAGATGAAGACTTCAGAACCCACCATCAATATTATAGTGGCAGTCGCTGACGACTGGGCCATCGGCCGCGACGGCGATATGCCCTGGCACATTTCTGCCGATATGAAGTTTTTCAAGGCCACCACGATGGGCCACAGCCTGGTTATGGGCCGCCGCACCTGGGAGTCCATCGGCAGCAAGCCGCTCCCGGGCCGCCAGAACATCGTCGTCAGCGCACGGCTGGCAGCGGAGTGGGAGAGTGCCGAAGAATCTCAGGCCGTCGCAGTGGATTCCCTGGAGAAGGCTTTCGAGGTCGCAGAGGACTCAGAGATTTTCGTGATGGGAGGGGGAATGATCTACCGGCAGGCGATTGATGTGGCGGACCGGCTCTATGTGACGCACGTCCACACTGTGGTCCCCGACGCCGACACCTTCTTCCCGGCCATCGACCCCGAAGTCTGGGAGCTCGCCGAGCGGTCGAACACCTCTGAGGACCCCCGCAGCGGGCTGAAGTATGAATTCCGCACATACATAAGAAGAAGCAACGATGAGTAGCAATCAGCCCAAGAGTTCCGCAAATCGCGATTCGTTCGCCAGCAGCCTCGGTATCCTCCTGGCTATGACAGGCTCTGCAGTGGGCCTCGGCAATCTCTGGCGCTTCCCCTATCTCGTGGGAGAGAATGGCGGCGCAGCCTTCATCATCGTCTATCTGGTCTGCGTGATATTCATCTGTATGCCAATTATGGCGTGCGAATTCATCATCGGCCGCCGCAGTCAGGCCAATGCGTTCGGGGCCTATAAGAAGCTGGGCGGAAACAAGGGCTGGAAGGTGGCAGGCCTGCTCAGCGTGCTCGCGGCAGCCTTCATCCTGTCGTTCTACAGTGTGGTCGGCGGCTGGAGCATCCGCTATATGCTGATGTCCTTCGGCCTGCGCTTCACATCTGGAGGCGGCATCCAGCCGGAAAGCACTTTCAATACTTTCGTCACCGGCACCTGGCCGCCGATTTTGTATACCCTCGCATTCCTGCTGTGCACCGGTGTGATTATCGTCGCGGGCGTCAAGAACGGCATCGAGAAATTCACCAAGACGCTTATGCCCGTGCTCTTCGTGCTTATGGTCATCCTCGCGGTGCGCTCTATGACTCTGCCCGGAGCCGGCGAAGGAGTCAGATACCTCTTCAAACCCGACTTTTCGAAGTTCACGGCTTCATCGGCCATAGCTGCGCTCGGACAGGCGTTCTTCTCGCTGTCGCTGGGTTGCGGCACCATCCTTACCTACGCTTCGTACGTGCCCCGTTCAGAGAACATCTTTACTTGCGGAGCCAAGACTACCATCCTCGACACGCTCTTCGCGCTGATTGCGGGCTGCGCCATAATGCCGGCCGTATTTGCCTACGGCATCAGTCCAGGACAGGGCCCCGGGCTGGTCTTCGTCACCCTGCCGGCCATCTTCGCTGAGCTGCCCGCCGGCGGCATCGCTGCGATCCTGTTCTTCGTGTCGCTCTTCCTGGCGGCGCTGACCTCCGCGATTTCTCTGCTGGAAGTCGTCATCGCCTTCCTCATCGAGGAGTGCAAGATGCGCAGGGCGGCTGCAGTGGCTGTTTCGATGTCGGTCTTCGTGGTGCTCGCAGTGCTCTGCTCCCTGTCGCAAGGCCCTCTCAGCCACGTCAAGCTGTTCACCCTGAACATCTTCGACCTCTTCGACTATGTGTCTTCGAATGTGCTGATGACCTTCGGCGCGCTGCTGGCAGTGCTCTTCGTCGGTCATAAGCTCAGCCGCGCCGACATCCTCGACGAACTCAGCAGCGGCGGCCTCCATCCTATCCCGGCTGGCCTCTTCAAGACCTTCTACTTCATTATCCGCTGGGCCGCTCCCGTCGTCATCATCGGCATCCTCGTCGCCGGACTGCTCGGGTAGGGGCAGGCATCGAAAGCACCAGAAAAACAGTAGCTGCTACTTATTCAGAATCGGCAGAATTACCAGAAAGACTATTACCAACATCACATTACCGACTGCAAGAAGAATCAAAGGTATCTTGCTGCGCTTCTCGCTTTTCCTGTCGGCATAGTACCACACCCAGCCGCCGATCAGCAGGGCTACCATAATTACGTACCATATAATGGCAAAGGCTTTCATAGGTGCGT
>JAGCZI010000086.1 GCA_017960085.1 Bacteroidales bacterium | reverse complement strand
GCATATCCTTCAGCGCCTTGTTCAAAGGATTGATGATGGCATCCATCTTCTCCTGGTTGACCTTCTGGAAGGCCTCTGACTTCTTGTCAAGGACTTCACCGGCGAGGGCGGAGAACTGCTGCTCCACGACCCGCTTCTGTTCATCCCAGGATTTCTTCGTCTCGGCGATCTGCTCTTCGAGGGCTTTCTGGATCTTCTCGTGGCTTTCCTTCAGCGTCGCAATCTGGGTAGCGTGGCTCTTCTCCATAGAGGCTGCCGTAGCTTCGAAAGCTTTCTGCTGTGCGGCCATTTCGGCATCGAAGGTTCTTTGATTTGCCGCAATCTCGCTGTCGAACGCACTTTTGCGGGCCGTCATCTCGTGCTTGAGAGAATTATTCCTGACGGCAAGGAAAATGACTGCTATGCATGCAGCAAGGGCAATCGCGGCGGGTATGATGACAATCTCCATATTGCGGGTGGTTTCAATCAGTAAAATTAGCTAATTTTTGTACATTTGTCTAATCTTAACTAAAACTGGAAATAATGCGTAATTTTCTTTTGACCGTCGCAGCGTCCTGCTGCGCTGTTTTGTTTCTGGGCTCTTGCCAGCAGCAGCCCGTCGAGTACGACTGGCAGCCTGCAGGAGACAAGATTATGACTGAATGGGGCGAGAACCTCAAAGTTACCGACGTATACGGAGAGTACCCCAGGCCCCAGATGGCCCGCGAAAAATGGACGAGTCTCAACGGCCTGTGGAACTATAAAACCGACAAGAGCGAAGGTATGATACTGGTGCCTTTCGCCATCGAATCAGCCCTTTCAGGCGTAGGAGAGACTCTCAATCCCAATGAGAAACTCATCTACACCAGGCAGTTCAAGCTCAGCGGCAAGGATTTCAAAGGCAGGATACTGCTTCACGCCGGAGCCATCGACCAGGAAGCTGTCATCTTCATAAACGACAAGGAAGTGGCCCGTCACACCGGCGGCTACGCCTCATTCTCGGCTGATATCACAGATGCTGCAAAAAGGGGCAGCAATACCATCCGCGTAGAAGTCATCGACAATACCAACGACGGCTATATGGCCACCGGCAAGCAGGTCCGCAGGCCCAGCGGCATCTGGTACACTCCGGTATCCGGCATCTGGCAGACCATCTGGCTCGAGCCTGTTCCGGCCAGCTACATCAAGGATCTGACAATCATACCTGACATCGACGCTTCAAAGCTTGCCGTCACAGTCATACCCAACTCCCCTGAAGGAGATGTCTACGTAGAAATGCTCGCTGACGGACAGGTGGTCGCTTCGGCTTCTGCCCCTGCTTCCAACCCCACAGTCAGCCTTGCAGTCGAGAACCAGCATCTCTGGAGCCCCGACGACCCTTATCTCTACGACCTGAAGGTTGAACTGCGGAAGGGAGGCAAGACCGTCGACAAGGTGGACAGCTACGCAGCAATGCGCAAGATTTCCAAAGCAGCCGACAAAGACGGCATTCTCAGGGCCCAGCTCAACAACAAGGACATCTTTATGATGGGTCCCCTCGACCAGGGCTGGTGGCCTGACGGTCTGTACACAGCTCCGACTGACGAGGCCCTCCTCTTCGACATCCAGCGTACAAAAGATCTCGGCTTCAACACTATCCGCAAGCACGTGAAGGTTGAGCCCGACCGCTGGTATTACTACTGCGACAAGCTCGGAATGCTGGTTTGGCAGGATATGCCCAGCGGCGACCGCGCCGGCACTGACTGGAGCGGCCAGTGGGTATTCCTCGGCACAGACCCCCAGGTCCGCAGCGAAGAATCGATGAAGAACTATTACCACGAGTGGGGAGAAATAATGAGCCAGCTCAAAAACCACCCGTCAGTAGTGGTATGGGTTCCCTACAACGAAGCCTGGGGCCAGTCTCGTTCAGTCGAAGTTGCCGAGTGGACTAAAAAAATGGATCCCACCCGTCTCGTCAACACCGCCAGCGGCGGAAACCATTTCCGCACAGGCGACATCATCGACCAGCACCACTATCCGGAGCCCAAGATGACATTCTTCGAGCCCGGCTACATCAACGTCCTCGGTGAGTACGGCGGCATCGGATACCCGATTTCCGGCCATCTCTGGAACGAGAACAGCAACCGCAACTGGGGCTACGTCAGCTTCAACGAGAGCGAAGTGGTCACCAACCGATATGTCGACTTCGCCAAGATGATGCTCGACCTCGTGCCTAAGGGTTTCTCAGCAGCCATCTACACCCAGACCACCGACGTCGAGTCAGAAGTCAACGGCTTGTTCACCTACGACCGCAAGATCCTCAAGATGGACGAAGCCAAGGTCCGTGAGGCCAACCAGGCCCTCTGCCACAGCCTCGACTAGATCATCATTTTTCACAAACAAGAAAAGCCGGCTGAATCACCAGCCGGCTTTTCTGTTTGATAACTCAGGCAAAAGCTCCTACTTCCCAGCGTAGGCTTTGGCTTCCTCCATATATTTCTCGAGGTTCTTGATGCGGTTGACGTCGCTCGGGTGGGTGCTCATAAACTCCGGAACCTGCTGTCCGTTCTGAGACATCTTTACCCAGAGTTTGGGAGCTTCCTCAACCTTGTAGCCGGCAACGGCCATCATAATCAAGCCGATATGGTCTGCCTCGAGCTC
>JAGCZI010000085.1 GCA_017960085.1 Bacteroidales bacterium | reverse complement strand
GTCCATCTCGGTCAGCAGCTGGTTGAGGGTGTTCTCCCTCTCGTCGTTCGAAGAATAGCCGATGTTCCTGCTGCGGGCGCGGCCCACTGCGTCGATCTCATCGATGAACACGATGCACGGAGCTTTCTCCTTGGCCTGGCGGAAGAGGTCGCGGACGCGAGAAGCACCTACACCGACGAACATCTCCACGAAGTCGGAACCGGACATAGAGAAGAACGGAACGTCAGCTTCGCCGGCCACTGCCTTGGCCAGCAAGGTCTTGCCGGTGCCGGGAGGGCCCACGAGCAGCGCGCCTTTAGGTATCTTGCCGCCGAGGGTGGTATATTTCTTCTGGTTGCGCAGGAAGTCGACAATCTCCATTACCTCGACCTTGGCCTCCTCGAGGCCGGCCACGTCCTTGAAAGTGACCTTCTGGGTGGAGCTGTTCTTGTCGTACATCTTGGCCTGCGACTTGCCCACATTGAACACGCCGTTCGGACCGCCGCCGGCTCCCATATTGCGCATAGGGCGGAACAGCAGCAACCACATAGCTATCAGCAGCACGGGGAACAGCAGCCAGTCCACAATCCGCATCCAGTTGTTGTTCTGCTCTTCGGTGACCACTTCGAAGCGCTGGTTTTCAGGCATCGCCTCCAGCACCTGTCCGAACTCCGTCTCGGCGTCGAAACTGCCGGACACGAGGAAATAGAACTGAGGCCCGGCCACCGGGTCTACGCCTCCGAAGAGGTTGCGGTACTTGCTGACGCTGTCAGCCTTGATGTATATCTCGCCTTTGTCGAGATTCCTTGTAAATACGATCTTCTCGACATCTCCGCTGGCCAGCATATCATCCTTGATGGAAAGCCATTCCTTCTTGATGGGTTCGGTGCTGCTGCCGAGGCTCTGCCACATATAGATCAGCACACCGAAGATGGCGATATACAGAAGGACGGTAAATATATTGAAGGGCTTCTTGCCGCCCGGAGCGGCGCCACCCTGCGGATCTGCGGGTTTGTTCTTATTGCTCATTGTATTCTGTTTTGCTCGCGTCGGCCCACAGGTCTTCCAGCCGATAGAACTCCCTGTACTCAGTCTTGAAGATATGGACCACTATATTGCCGTAATCAAGTATCACCCAGAATGCATTCTCGCGCCCCTGTTTGCGGATGGGGCCGCGCTTGCATTTCTCAAACATCGATTCCTCCACGTTGTCGCATATCGCAGCGACCTGGGTGGTGCTGTCTGCATTGCAAACTACGAAGAAATCGGAGATAGCTGTTCCGATGGATGTAAGGTCGAGGCTCACCACGTCTTTAGCCTTTTTGTCAAGCATCGCGTCGGCTATCACCTGCAATTCTTTTTTGTCTTCGTTCTCTACCATATTTTATTAAATTTGGCCTTCGTTTGACAAATATCCGGCCACTTTACATATCAGTTGTAAATTTATGAAAATTAAATGGTTTAAAACAATCGATTCCACCAATAATCGCATAGCGCTCGACAAGGAAGAACTCCCCGACAAGACAGTTTATATGACTGATTTCCAGACTGCAGGCAAGGGCCAGCGGGGCAATGGCTGGGAAAGTGCGAAGGCGGAAAACCTGCTTTTTTCCATCCTGCTCAAGCCTGCTGACATTTTGGCTGAAAACCAGTTCATCATTTCGCAGGCTGTCACCCTTGGCATAGTCGGATATGTCAGGAGCAAGGGCATCGAAGCCAAGATCAAATGGCCGAACGACATTTATGTCGGCGACAAGAAAATCTGCGGCATACTGATAGAGAACGCCGTCAACGGCGACAAGCTGGTAAGCAGCATAGTCGGCATAGGATTCAACCTAAACCAGCTTTCCTTCAGTCCTTCCATCCCGAACCCGGTGTCGCTGTCGGCCCTGACAGATGTCAGCTATGACCTCAAGGATGAACTCCTGAGCCTGCTTCATTTCATTTTCGAAGAGTACGACAAGCGTTCGGAGCAGACCGAGGAGCGCTACGTCTCCACTCTTTACCGGCTCGGCAGGCCTCACTCCTACATCCATACAGCAAGCGGAGCCACTTTCACCGGCACCATCCTGGGCGTGGACAAGACCGCCAGGGTCATAATCGACACAGACGAAGGGCAGAAAGCCTTCGCCTTCAAGGAAATCCAGTATATAATCTAAAGAACTTGTGCTACAAAAGACCGGGAGCCTCCCAGGACACTTTTCCCACGTTTTAGTGTCCAGGGAGGCTCCCGGTCTTTTGTAGCACCTTTCTAGAGTTCAGACATCATCCTGATGCATTCTTTGGGATCTTCTGCAGTAAAGACAGTATTGCCGGCCACGAAGATGTCCACACCCGCAGTACGCAGCATAGTGATGTTGTCGAGGTTGATGCCGCCGTCTATCTCTATGAGGAAGTTGGCTCCCACTTCCTTCCTCATCTTGCGCAACTCCATCACCTTGTCGACAGAATGAGGTATGAACGACTGGCCGCCGAAGCCGGGATAGACCGACATAATGAGCACGTAATCCACCTCTTTGACAAAAGGCCTCAGCACCTCGACTTCAGTGTCGGGATTGATGACCACGCCGGGCTTCATACCGAGCGAGCGGATCTGCGCGATGGTGTCGTGGAGCTGCGGGCAGGTCTCGTAATGCACGCTGAGGCAGTGAATGCCCATATCGGCGAAGCGCTTGATGTACTTCCACGGCTCGATGATCATCAGGTGAGCGTCAAGAGTCTTGCGGGCAACCTTGACAATAGACTTGACCACCGGAAAACCGATGGATATGTTGGGCACGAAGACACCGTCCATTATGTCGAGATGTATCCAGTCGCAGCACGACTCGTTGAGCATCTCGATGTCCCTGTCGAGATTGCCGAAGTCGGCGGAGAGCACCGACGGAGCAACCATATTTTTCTTTGCCATAGTCTAATTGATGTTGCTGAGGACTTCAAGCAGCAGATCCCAGAATTTGTCGAGCGACGCCAGTTCCAGCTTCTCGCCGGGAGCGTGGACGCCCCTAAGGGTCGGGCCGAAGGAAATCATATCGAGGTCGGGATACTTGTCGAGGAACAGGCCGCATTCCAGACCGGCGTGGATGGAGCGGACTATCGGGTCTACTCCGAACAGGCGGTAGTATGCGTCTTTGGTGACTTCGAGGATATATGACTGCATCTTCGGCTTCCAGCCGGGGTAGCGGGATTCGTGGGAAACCATCGCACCGGCCAGGTCGAAGGCAGCCTCGACACGCTGGGCCGCCCATTCCCGTGCGGAGTTGATGCAACTGCGCTGGCTGGTGGCCACCGTGATGCTGTTTTCGCCATAGAGGTCGGCCAGCTCTTCGTCGTCGGTCTCGTGCATATGGACAGAAGCCAGGTTGCTGGAAGTCTCTACGATGCCCTTGAGTTCGGCGCTCATAGCCAGCACTCCGTTGGGAACTGCGACCATAGCTTCGATAAGGTCCGAAGCTACATCGTGGTCGATCACGTCAGTCTCCCAGGATGCGGGGATGGCGACTGCGTGGACTTCGGGATCGGTGAGGGCGAATTCGTCCTTGATCTCGGCGGCAAAGCGTTCGAATATATCCATTATACCCGCCTTTGAAATGGGGTCGAAGGCGAGCACGGTGCTGCAGTCACGCGGTATGGCGTTCCTCTTGCCGCCGCCGTCGATGCTGCAGAGCTCTACATCTTCGAAGTCGATCACCTGATGGAGGAAGCGGGCGAGCAGGCTGAGGGCGTTGGCCCTGCCTTTGTCGATGTCGTCGCCGCTGTGGCCGCCGATGCCGCCTTCAACGGTGAACTGCATAAATTCCTTCTCTCCTTCCAGCTGGCTTGCATCGTAGAAGAAAGTGGCGGTGGTGTTGATGCCGCCGGCGCATCCGATGAACAGCTGTCCTTCGTCTTCAGAATCCAGGTTGATTAGGATCTTGCCCTCGAGGAAGCCGGGCTGAAGGCCGAACGCTCCGTCCATACCGGTCTCTTCCGAAGCGGTGAAAAGGCATTCCAGACGGCCGAACTCCAGGCTCGGGTCGTCGAGGATCGCAAGTTCTGATGCGATGCCGATGCCGCAGTCGGCGCCGAGGGTGGTGTTGTCAGCCACCATCCATCCGTCGCGGATTTCATATTTGATGGGATCCTTCGCGAAATCGTGCTCATAGCCCTTGACCTTCTCGCATACCATATCGAGATGGCTCTGCAGGATTACGATGGGACGGTCCTCGCAGCCTTTGGCGGCGGGTTTTATGATGAGGACGTTGCCGGCATCATCTGTTTTGCACTCAAGGGAACGGTCTGCAGCGAATTTCTGCAGATAAGCACGTATATGCTCTTCGTGACCCGACTCCCGGGGGATGCGTGTGATCTCCTGGAAGAACGAAAGTACCTTATCCGATTTCATACTATTACATAAGTTTCGCAAGAATGAACTTTGGTTTATAATAATGGCGGTGGAGAACTTGCGAAACTTTTCCCCACCGCACATATTATTCTTTGACGTATCCCCTTCCCTAAATCCCTTCCCTCGGGGAAGGGACTTACCCAACGCCCTTCGGGCTCTAAGTATTATTGAGATACCAGCATCTTTTCGATATCGCTGACGTACTGTCTGAAAGTACGGTCGGTATCGATGAGGTCACAAACCGTATTGCAGGCGTGGAGGACTGTTGCGTGGTCCTTGCCTCCAATCTGCGCTCCGATAGAAGCGAGCGAAACTTTGGTGAGGCTGCGGCTCAGGTACATCGCGATCTGACGGGCCTGGACGATCTCCCTCTTGCGGGTCTTGGCGAGGATTGCGTCGTGGGGCAGGTTGAAATACTCGCAGACTGCATCCTGGATTCTGGAAATGGATATCTCGCTCTGGCTGTCCGTCACGATCTTGTCGATAAGCTCCTGCGCAAGCTCCAGCGTCATATTGCGTTTTGCAAAAGTAGACTGGGCGATCAGCGTGAGCAGCGTGCCCTCCAGCTCTCTTATGTTTGATTTGACCTTTCTTGCGATGAACTCAAGCACCTCGTCGGGAACGACGGCACCTTCGCGGAAACTCTTGTGCTTGAGGATGGCGAGCCTGGTCTCATATGACGGAGGGAGAAGCTCGACCGAAAGTCCCCATTTGAATCTTGAAAGAAGCCTCTGCTCCAGACCCTGCAGCTCTACCGGCGCGCGGTCGGAAGTCAGCACGAGCTGCTTGCCGCTCTGGTGGAGATAGTTGAAAATCTGGAAGAAGGCGTTCTGCGTGCCCTTCTTCTCGGCGAACTCGTGAACGTCGTCGATGATGAGCACGTCTACAGACTGATAATACCTCAGGAAATCCACGAGATTGTTGTTCAGGCCGACCGAGTTCATAAACTGGGTCTGGAAACGGTTGGCACTGACGTAGAGGACTATCTTGTCGGGGTATTTCTCCTTGATGGCGATGCCGATGGCCTGGGCGAGATGGGTCTTGCCGAGACCGGGGCCTCCATATACGAAGAGGGGATTGAATGCAGTCTTGCCGGGTTTGTCGGCTATGCTGAGGCCGGCTGAGCGGCCGAAGCGGTTGCATTCCCCTTCGATGAAATTCTCGAATGTATAGACAGGGTTAAGGTGAGAGTCGATGCGGACTTTCTTCAGGCCGGGAATCAGATAGGGATTGCCGTTGTACTTGAGGGAGTCGCCGGGGAGGCTGACCTCGTTGTTCTCAACAACCTTGCGGTCCTGCTCGGGGGCTGCCAGAACGCTGTCGCCTACAATACGGACATTGTAGATGAGACGGGCGCCTTCGCCGAGAACCCTGTGAAGAACGAGCCGGATGAGATCGATATAGTTTTCCTCGATGTGATTCCTCACATAAT
This sequence comes from Bacteroidales bacterium, assembly GCA_017960085.1. Lineage (GTDB taxonomy): Bacteria > Bacteroidota > Bacteroidia > Bacteroidales > UBA932 > Equibacterium. Next base: position 441 of record JAGCZI010000085.1, on the reverse strand, counting down.
CGGAAGGCACCTCTATCGTAAGGGCCTTGTCTTTGAGACGGACCGCTTTGACAGGGGCGAACCAAGTCTTGTAGTTCACCTCGGAGATATTGTCCTTGATGATTTTAAGACAGCTGTTCCAAACCGCTACCGGATCTTGTTCTTTCATTGTAAAAAATTGCAGAAGGAATGGAGTAACCTTACTCCCTTGATGCTTTACAAAATTGGGTGAAAAAAAAGTTATAAAAAAATTAATTTTCTCTTGCAAAATTCAATTCTTTCATAAGTGCTTAATATTCACCAAGATATTTTTGTAAATTTTTTTTACGCTGATTATCAGCCAGTTAGCTGATGCGCAATTGCTATCTTATTGAATATTCAACGGTTGCGTTGTTGATATTTTTTGAAAGAATTTTTAACGAACTTTTTCCACCTTTCCGCCGTCAACTTTCACCACAAAAG
>JAGCZI010000084.1 GCA_017960085.1 Bacteroidales bacterium | reverse complement strand
GTAAATCTGAATGTTCATAAACGAAAATACGATATAGAACAGCCTCTTGAAATAAGCTTCTTTTTTCTCCACTGAATCAAGCGTTTCTTTGCCGAATTCCGGGTATGGTATTGAAGCAAAAAAAGCTTTGAGAATATCCATTGCCGCACCAATATCTTCCTTCAGCAATGCTTTCTTGAAGCGTATGGCAAGATTCTGCGATTCGATAGGGCTGCGGTTGAGCAGGATAGGGACGAGGTTGTCCATCAGACCGGAGCGTACTTCCGCATTGGGGATGGACAGCACGTAGGTGTCAAGGTCGGGGTCGTATGATTTGATGGTAAGGTAGCCGCTCTGATAGAATATCGGCACCGCACTGGCTGCCGTTTCGGTAGGTTGGCTGAATGCCGAGGCCGTTACTTCTGCTCCGTCAAGGTCATAGATGTCTGTAGAAAAATGCTTCAGGGTATCTATCAGGACAGTCGGAGTCCCCGATTCGAACCAGTAGTTGGCCAACTTAAGTTTTGAAAACGCCTTCAGGATGCTGAAAGGGTTGTATATATCGATGCAGGCCGGGCTGAAATGATAACCGTCGTACTTCTGTTTCATCGATTCGGCGACAATCTCTGCACTGACGCCCTTCTTTGCGGCCAGAATCTCCATCTCGGCCGGGAATGATATGGCCAGATCTTCATCTGTAAAACCGCAGATTGCAGCATATCCGTCATCGAGTGACACGTCGTCCAAATTGTTCAAGGTGCTGAAGATGCTCATCTGGCTGAATTTGGTGATGCCTGTGATGAAAGTGAAGCGGAGGTAAGGGTCCAGTTTCTTCAAGGGCGAAAACAGATCTTTGATGACCGGTTTGATTTCGCGGGCTTTCACTTCGTCAAACAGTGTGTCCAGAATGGGCGCATCATACTCATCGACCAGAATCACAACCTTCTTGCCGTATTTCTGGTATGCTCTGCGCACCAGCAGGTCGAGACGGTCGCCTGGCAGTGTGTCAACGGGTTCCAGGCCGAGAGAGGCTTCGTTTTCGCTGAGAATGTTGCTGAGCTTCAAGTAGAGCTGATCCTTGTCCTGGATGTTTGCTGCAGTGCTGAGGTCAAGGCGTACGACCGGATGCCACTCCCAATCTTTCTCCAATGAGGCAATGGACAGACCTTCAAACAGCTCTTTGCGGGCTTCGAAATAGGCCTTCAGAGTGCTTATCAGCAAAGATTTTCCAAATCTGCGGGGACGGCTCAGAAAAACGTATCCCGAAGTTTCGTTGGCAATCTTGTATACAAGGTCGGTCTTGTCTACATATACATATCCTTCGGAGATGATTTTTTCGAAAGTCTGGATGCCGTCGGGATAGCGCCTCCATCCGGGCCGGCTGTAGTAATACGTTGTAGCCCGTCCCTTGCCGCGTGAGGTTATCTCCCCGGCCGACTTGGCTTCGGCGAGATAGCGCTTGATTGTGGCTTTGCTGACGTAGCGGCCCAACCCCTCTTCTATTTCGGTAGAGGAGGAGCCGGGGTGGGAACGCAGATATTTGATTACATCGGAAGTCTTATCCATAAACGCTTTCTTTACCGCTCAAAGGTAATACAATTATCCAGTCTTCAGCTCATAATTTTAATAAATCGGCTCAAATATTTATGAAATCGGCTCAAATTGTAGCCGTGTCGGCTCAAAAATGAATTCTGGCCACAAAACACCCCGTTTTGTGGCCAGAATCCCGCCCCACGAGGGTCTCACCCTCGCTTCAGGTCTTCTATCTGCTCGATGAGGTCGTCGGCTGCTTCCATCTGGTCGCGGCGAAGTTTGAGGCCAAGCAGGCCGCCAAGGATGACGCCTGTTGCCATGCCTGCGAGCAGGGCGATTGTTTCGGCCTGGTCAAGTTCTGTGCCTCGGAGCACATCCCAGATGAGGATTCCTAACCAGAGTATAATGGCGGGGATGGCGACCTTGAGCCACTCTGCGTGGAATTTCTTGTATTTGGTGAGTTCTTCAGCTGCGGTCACCAGGTCCTTGTCCATACGGGGGATATGACGGTTGCAGAGGATGGTTGCGACGATGCAGATGATCATCTCCACCCAGGTGAAGCCAACTGAGATCCAGGAGGCTCCTATTGTCAGAAATGATGGAGCCATCAGGATGGCGGCCACGCCGAAGAGGATGGGCATGTTGGATTTGAACCTGAGGCGGTTGACAGTCTGGCTGACGACCTTGCCCATAATCTTCTTGTTGACGATCTTTTCGTTGTCGAGTTTCTCGCGGAGCACTTTCATCTGCTCCTGCATCTCACGAAGGGTGTTATCTGTAGTTTCCATAGTTACTGCATTTTTTTAAGTTGTTCTCTGATTCTGACAAGACGGACAGAGACATTGCCGGGAGTGATGCCCACGATCTGGCCGATCTCATCATAGCTGAGGTTCTCCAGCCAGAGCAGGACGATGGCGCGGTCGAAGGGGCCGAGTTTGCTGATGCGCTCCCTCAGGATGGCGACCTGGCGGTTGTCCTGGTCAGCGTCGTCGAAGAGGTCGATGTTCATCGACAGCGGCTCGGTAGTTATGCCGCGTTTTTTCTTGCGGTCGAAGGTGATGCAAGTGTTGAGGGCTACTTTCCAGATCCAGGAGTTCAGCGCGCTGTCGCCTCGGAAGGTTCCGGAGCCCCGCCAGAGGTTGATGAGGGTTTCCTGGAAAAGGTCTGCCACCTCAGCTGAGTCGTTCGAGAACATATAGCACACTGTGTAGATGGTGCCTTTGTTCTCTGCCACGATCTTTTCAAATTCTCGTTCTGTCATTGTCTGTCTTGTTTGTTTTGCACATTAGACGCAACTTCGTCGGAAAAACTACAGAGTTGACCGATTTTTTTTCAAATATACCAAGCAATAATCACTATCTTTATATCTGAACCGTTTTTTCAAAACTCTTAGCAAATGAAAACAGAGAATATTTCACGCCGGCAGGCCATCAGGAAAATGACCACAGTCGCCGCAGCAGCCGCAGTTTGCTCACAGGTCCCGTCTCTCGCTTCTGTCCTGGCCGCTGAGCCGGAATCAGCCGATGCAGGCAGCCAGCCTCAGGACGACCCCAGAGTTTCGACCCTCAAGATGGAGGACTTTCCGCTGGTATATGAAGGCCCGGACGTTGTCTTCCACAAGCTCAATGACCATCTGTGGATCGGCAACGGCCACCTTATGTATAATGAGTCGATATATCTTGTGGAAGGGCAGAAGAGCGCACTGCTCATCGACACCGGCACCAGGATTGCCGATCTGGACAAAATCGTGGCCCGGTTCACCGACAAGCCGATAGACGTGGCCCTGACCCATACCCACGGCGACCACGCAGGCTCAGTGGGCTGTTTCGACCATTTCTGGATGACCCAGGCCGAAGGCATCAGGGTGCCCCGCGGCTACAACGGCAAGGTGAGCTATATGGAGAACGGCAAGAAATTCGACCTGGGCGGCCGTACCCTCGAAGTTTTCTACGCTCCCGGACATACCACCGACTCCGTGCTTTTCATCGATGAGGCCAATCACATCGGCATCAGCGGCGACGCTTTCGGCAGCACCAACCTGCTGATGAACCTCGATGTTTCGACTTTCCTCGCTTCGGCCCGTGCAACTCTGAAGATGATGTATGAGAAGCAGATTTACTATATGCTGCCCGGCCATTTCGACGGCACCAATGCAGAGACCACAAAACGCGTCTTCGACCTTATGAACATCGCCCAGGGTGTGCTGGACGGCAAGCTGGAGGGCAAGCCAGCACAAGGCAATCTCAACCGCATCTACACCTATCAGGGGGTGCGTTTCAACTATAGTGACAAGAGAGTCCGCTAACTTTTATTGATAACATTATATGCGTAAATCGTTTTTCATGGCGGCAGCCCTGCTGCTCTGCGCAGCTGCGGCAATGGCTCAGCCCCGCTACTGCAATCCGCTCCCGATGCCGATGGGGCAGGGTGGTACGGCTTCAGGCGACGTAACAGTCCTCCAGGAGGGCGGCAAGTATTACATGTATTGCACAGGTGGCGGCGCCTGGGTGTCTGACGACCTGCTGAACTGGGAGTTCCACTATGTGCAGGGAGTCCCGGTGGCTCCGGACATCGTCAAATACAGAGGCAAGTTCTATCTCTCGGGCAACACCGACAACCTCTACGTGGCAGACAATCCCCTCGGACCTTTCGAGAACCTCGGCACTTTCAAGAACACAGGTCCGGTGGAGCAGGGGTGGAACGGCGGCTTCGACACCAAGATCTATGTGGACGATGACGGCCAGCCCTACCTGTTCTGGCCCGGACGAGGCATCAGCGGCATCTACGGCGTCAAGCTCGACCCGTACGACCTGACGAAGTTCGTCGGAACGCCTGTGCACCTGTTCGGCTTCAACCCGATGCATGCCTGGGAGCGCTACGGCGAGAAGAACGAATACCCCGGCGTAGCCTGGATCGAGGGCCCGTGGGTCATCAAGCGCAATGGTATCTACTATCTCGAATATTCAGCCTCCGGCACCCAGTGGAAGACATACGCCGAGGGTTACTATACAGCCACATCTCCGCTCGGCCCCTATACCTACGCGGCCAACAACCCTCTGCTGCGCAAGACCGAAGGCCTTGTGACAGGCACTGCGCACGGCTCGATCGTGCAGGCTCCTGACGGCGAGTGGTGGCAGTTCTACACCATCGTGCTCTCCAATCCTCCCGGAGGTCGCCGCATCGGTATGGACCGCGTACGCTTCGACGAGAACGGCCTGATGAGCGTGACAGTGACCGACAGCCCCCAACCGGCCCCCGGCGTCAAGGTAGATCCTGACAAACTCCCGTCAATCCCCGTCACAATCAACAAGATGCTGGCGATGAACGCCCTCTCAAAGGCTTCTTCGGAGCAGGAGGGCTTCCCGGCTGCTTATGCAGTGGATGACTTCAGCGGCACAATCTGGCGTCCCTCAGCGGAAGATGCGGCTCCCCAGCTGACAATCGAGCTGTCGCCGGCTACACGCTTCGACGTAGTCCAGCTCTTCACTGTCGACGGTATGCGCATTATGTTCGGCAGCGGTGCCCGTCGCGGCTTCGGCGGCCGTGGAGGCGGTGCTCTGCCCGTCTATAAGTTCCGTCTCGAGACG
>JAGCZI010000009.1 GCA_017960085.1 Bacteroidales bacterium | reverse complement strand
CGATCGGCAGGCTGTACGACGGGTCGACGAAGGCCAGTGCGATGTTCTGGATGGAACCGATGCTGCACACGCAGCCGCCCCTGAAGAAGCCGAAATAGCCCACTGACACCACCGATACGGCCAGGATAGGCCCGCGGGTCCGCTTCTTGTAAAGGGCCCAGGTGACGATGCCGAGCAGGATGAGCAGCACGCTCACGTCGATTATGTCCCACAGCATCTCGTTCGGCACGGCATAGGAATATTCCGGATACTGGTATCCCGACTCGAAGTCAGGACGCGGAAAACGGTTCACCGCCCGGGCGAGCTGCCCGGCGCCGAAGAACAGGCCGGCTGATGTGAGCAGTTTCTTCATCCTATGCGTGGTCTTTGAATTTGTAGGCAGACTCATATGATACCCTGCTGATGGCGCCCGAAGGGCATACCTTGGCAATGCTGCATTCGTTGCAGTTGAGGCACAGTTCCTGGCGGACCTGGAGGTAGAGAGAACCGTTGCCGAACGACGAGCAGCCCTTGACGCACTTGCCGCAGCCGTTGCAAAGGGCCTCGTCGATGGTATATTCGAAATAGGGCTCTTCGACGAACTTGCGGCTGATGGCTCCGGTGGGGCACAGCATATTCTCGGCGGCGGTGTTGAGCTCCTTGGCGTTGGTGCGGTAGTAGCCTCCGCAGAGGTCGCAGTATCCGCAGACCATATTGGCGTGCATGCAGCGCACGGCTGAGACGGGCATCACGCAGGATGTCTCGCAGCGTCCGCACTGGATGCATTTCTCGTGGTCGATCTGCCAGTAGAGGTCGGCTTTCTTGTTGCCCTTGACCTTCGCGGCTCCGCCTGCACCGACGGCAGCAACTCCCGCTCCGGCCATCACTGTCCCCAGCTTGCGGAAGAACTCCCTTCTTTTGATGGGGCTGCCTTCAACCAGTCTGTCTTTCTTATTGTCCTTGTTTTCCATCGTGAATTCAGTTGAAGCTTATACGGTGATGCCGCGTCTTATGGGGCAGTCGGATATTCCGCATATTTCGCAGGCGGAAGATTCGCCGGCTCCCCTGGCGAGCGAAGAGTCATATCTGTATACCGAAAGGGAACGTTTTCCTGCCACCAGTATCCTTCCATCGGAAGACAGCCTGGCCTCATAGGCGTCGGAGCCGCCTCCCAGCGCCCTGCGGTTGAGCAGCACGCTCCTGAACTTTCCGTCGGCGGAGTAGCAGCTCACCCTCGGAATGCCTTTCTCGGAGGTGATGATCTCGCCGGCGTCGGAGATATAGAGATGGACGGGGTTGCAGCAGCCGCAGAAAGAACCTGTGGCTGTTCCGGCCTGGCCGAAGCTGGTGATGTACTTGCCGTCTTCGGTGTAGCTTTCGATGATGTGCCTGCCGGCATTCGAGCAGTAGATGGTGCCGTCGTGGCTGGCGATGGCGAAGCAGTAGCTCGGAATGACGAAGCCGTTGGGGCTGTCGATGAACTTGACGAGACCGCCTTCGCGGGTGTATTTGCAGATGTTCTTCGCAAACACGTCAGTCACGAACACTCCGGTGGGAGTTACTGTCAGCGAGCAGTAGTCGGAATTGTCGGAGCAGGCGTCCCAGCCCCGCAGCATCGCTCCTTGAGGAGAATAGACCTCGATGCGGGCGGGGAAGAGGACGTAGATTTCGTCGGAGACAGTGCATATGTCCCTCACGTCGGGGCCGACGTTGAAAGTCTTCTCGACGCTGCCGTCGATGGAATAGATGGTGAGCGTGCCGTCGCCGGCCGCAATCATCCTGTCGCCCATAGTGTCGAAAGCCTCGATCTCGGCAGGGCTCTGCAGCGATACCGTCCTGCGGTAGGGCGATACAGAAACGTCGCCGTCGGATATGTCGTAGGTCTCGCCCTCGGCCGAGAAGAACAGCTTCTCTGGACGGCGGACCATATCGCTGATCAGCTTGCCGGACACTCCGGCGATGGCTCCTCCCGCGACGATGCTTCCGCTGAGACGGAGGAACTCTTTCCTGGTCAGTTTTTTCTTGTTGTCTTTTTCCATCGATAAAAATCAGTCAATTTTCAGGCAGAGGATGTTGTGGGCATCCCTCAAAATAAGTCTTCCGTCGGCATAGGCCATAGGACCCCAGGCGTCTTCTCCGTCAGGGAGTATCTCCTGCTTGCGGATGAGTTCCATACTGTTCTTGCCGATTCTGTATACATACAGGGTACCTCTTTCGTTGAATGCGAACAGGTTCCCGTTGATGGCTATGTATGGCCCGAGGCCGAATTTCTCGTCATTGCCGCTTCTCCACAGCGGGGTGTGGAGGTCGGAAGGGTTGTACATGACTATCTTCTCCCTGTTGCCTCCGGCGTCCTTGGGCAGTATGGTGATGATGGTGCCGTCGTAAAGGATGGGAGTCTGCTGCTCGGCGGAAAGGCCCTTGTCGGCCTTGTACTGTTCGAGGATATCAGCCTTCCACGAATTGCCGTCGCGGGTGACTTCCAACAGCGCTCCTCCGGTCCCGTACCCAGCCACCAGGAAGATCCTCCTTGAGGACAGACGGAGGGGGGAGGGGGCTACTACCGACGGCTGCCATTTGCTGGTGGACCAGAGCAGCCTGCCCTTGTCAGCTCCTTCCGCGGATATCCCGGCAACGCCGCCGACTCCGACATACACGTAGGTCTTCTTGCCCTCGAGGATCATGGGCATCACTGACGAGTGGCTCATAGTGAAGGAAACGGTGTTAGGCGTGGTCCAGAGAATGTCGCCGCTGCGGCAGTCGATCCCTGCAAGGAGTGTCTCTTCTCCGGCCGGAGCGACAATCAGCACTCCGTCGTCAACCAGGGGGCACTGTCCGGTGTACCAGAACGGAACTTCGGTGGAAAACAGCTCTTTCATATCCTTGGTCCATCTGAGTTCACCGGTCAGCGGGTCGCAGCACATCACGTGACCTTCCGGACCGATGGTGATGACATAGCCGTCACCGACGGCCGGAATGGTCCTGGAGAAGCCGTGGTTGCGTTTCATGCGGACTCTGTACCAGCGTTTCCAGACTTCCTTGCCGCTGTCGAGCGAGATGCAGCGCAGAGCGTCTGAAGACAGGGTCTCATCGTAGTCCAGGACATAGACCAGACCTTTGTAGACAACGGGAGAGGCGTGACCTTCGCCGGTTTCTATGCTCCATAGAACAGGATAGTCGCTTTCGGTGTTGATGTGACCGGAGGTATTGACTATGTTGCTGCGGTCGGCCCCGCGGAACGAGCTCCACTGGCCGGTGAAACCCTGAGGAACGGGCTCGTCGTATTTCATGAAGAATTCTCCGATGACGACATCGTCGGCTTTGCGGGCAGTGCCTTCCGGGCGGTTGTCCGCACCGGGCTCATGAGTGGACAGCTTCCTGTACGGGTCGTACAGATGCCACCACAGCAGGAGGGCGGTCCATAGGATTGCCACCCCTGCGGTTATCCACGTCAACAACTTGCGGCCTCTCATTTTGCAAACATTTCGGAGAATCGTGCAAAATTACGAAAAATCAACGTATTAGACTTATACTTTCTGTAACATTAATTGTACTATTTGTCTGCCTGCATTATTCTTTCAGGATAACCAGCTTGTCCCCGGCTTCAAGCACGGTGTCGCCGCGCGGTATGATGTTCCTGCCGTCCCTTTGTATGAGAACCAGCAGTCCATTGCCAGGATACTCGCTGATGGTGTTGCCCACCCTGCGGCTTGTGGCCTTGACAGTTTTCTCGTAGAGTGTCGCCTTAGTACCCTCGAATGCTTTTGTAAGTGTTATCACCCTGTCTCCGGCAAGGAGCGTAGTGTCGCCCTTGGGGCGTATGCGCTCATTTCCCCGAAGGACGAGAACCAGCAGGATATTGCCCGGAAGCCCGAGGTCCTTCACAGCCTTTCCGGCCCACCTGCTTTCGGCGGATATCTCTATCTGGCTGAACTGGACTGCGCTGTTTTCAGAATAGTCGTTGAAAGTCTTCATTACATCACTTCCAGTGTCAATCATTTTCAACCTTTTGGAGACCCAAGGAATGAGAGATCCCTGCAAAGAGATCGAGATGAGGACTATGCAGAATACGGTATTGAAAATGTCAGAATCCAGATGTTTTGCACCCGAGACGGCCATAATCGCAAACACTATCGAAGCGGCTCCTCTCAAGCCTACGAAAGATACGAGCGCCTGCTGCCTGAATGGGTATTTCCTGAATGGGGTAAGGATGCTGGAAACAGCGGCAGGACGTGCCACAAAAAGCAGGAAGGCGGAGATCGCAAGAGCGGGGAGGATGGCGCGGTTCAGCATAGCCGGCCGTGCAAGGAGTCCGAGTACAAAGAAGATGAGAACCTGCATCAGCCCGGTGAGCCCGTCGAAGAAGCCGACTATTGCCTTCTTCCCTTTGAATTCTTCGTTGCCCAATATGATGCCGACTATGTATGCGCTCAGATATCCGTTTCCTCCTATAAGGTCAGGCACTGCGTAAGAAGCTATCGCTACCGAGAAAATGAACAGAGTGTCGAATCCGTCAGTGAGGAACTTCATCCGTTGCAGTGCAAGGCTCGCGAGTTTTGCTATGCCCCATCCGACGCCGGCCCCGAAAACGATCTGTGCGAACACCATCCATACGAGAGCGAGACCGGATGCAGTTCCGTTGATGACGGAAATCATAATGGCTGTGAGCATATAGGCGCAGGGGTCGTTGCTTCCGCTTTCCATCTCCAGCATAGGCGCAGTGTTGTTGCTGAGTCCAAGTTTCTTGGATCTGAGAATGGAGAAAACGGAGGCGGCGTCCGTTGAAGATACTACCGCCCCCAGAAGGAAACTCTCGCCCCATCCCCACCGGAGGGCTATATGGCAGAACAGGCCTGTGAGTCCGGCAGTCACGATGACCCCGACAGATGCCAGAAGCACTGATTCCCTGACCACCGGACGAACTGCTTTCCAACGTGTGCCGAAACCTCCATAGAACATAATGAATATCAAGGCTACAGTACACAGTTCTTTAGCGAATGAATGGTCGTCCAGATAGACTGGAATGGCTCCCACATTGCCGAAAACGATGCCAAGGACGATGTATGCCAGCAGGGTGGGGACACCGATCCGTGAGGAGACGTTGTTGAGCCAGATGCAGGTGAGAATCACCACTGCGATGAGGATGAGGAAGAGAGTCGTCATTGTTTCTCGTTTGTGAATGATTTCAGTTCGCTTACTTGGCCGGGAGTGATTTCGTGCAGCGGGTATTCCGTGCCGCTGATGTATTCGGCATAATCGAAATAGCGGGCCAGCATCTTGTCATCGCCCTTGCGTCTGTAGATCTCGACAATGGCTCCTCCACCTGGCTTCCAGGGTTGTAGTTTGAGCTTGTCGTTTTCACCAGTGAGATAGGACAGGATGCTGCTCTTGTCATCTCGGGAAAACGTATACTCCTTGAGCTTGAATATACCTTTATGTCCTTCAAGCCGGTAGCCGTGCATACAGAAAGGAACCATAATGACCCAGCACAGCAGGATGAGGACTCCTACTCCGGACCAGGCCTTTCCAAATATAGTGAGTGCCATTCCTGCAGCGGCTACTGATGCGATTATTGCTATGTCTTGCGGCAGGAATGATTTCTTTACAGTCTTTTTCATTTCAGTTTGCTTATAAGTTTCTCTGCCCTGGCGTCTTTCAGCTCTGCCAGTTCAGTAGATGGTTCGTAATTGTAATTGTTGTAATCAAATAGTTGGGCATATGCGACTGGGGCATCAGCATTGTAATACACTTCAAGCCTTGCGATGCCTTCATTGGTGGCGGCACTTATCTCCGGATCTGTTTCATTCCCGTTAAGGAATGCCCTGATCGAGGGACTGCAGTGCCGGGCTACGTCCACTACTTTTTTCTGTAGAAGGATGTCATTCCCTTCTCGCTTATATCCTGATTTGTACAGGATGAGCAGTAAAATGCCTGATGCGACGAGCAGGAAACCCAACCCGGTATTCACGAAGCACAGGCCGATGCCGACGGCCAAAGTTATGGCAGATATAGTGAGGTCCTTTGCGGTGTGGACCTGTTTGAATTTGAATTCCATATTAGATGTTGTTAAACAAATAGCAGTAATACGCTCCAAACACAAGGAGCATTAAAGCACCCTCCCAGCGGTCTACGTTCTCCCTGCGGCCGGTATAGGCCCAGAGCAGCAGAAGAAGCATACTGACGCACAATGTGGCAGCATCAATCGCTGTGACGGAACCGAAGGACAGCGGAGTGATGATGGACGATGCGCCGATGATGAGGAGGATGTTGAAAACATTGGAGCCAAGGATATTGCCAAGAGCCAGCTGTTCACGCCCCTTGAGCGCGGCGACAAAGCTCGTGGCCAGCTCCGGAAGGGATGTTCCGCCGGCCAGGACAGTCACGGCTATGAACTTGTCGCTTACTCCGAGCAGACGGGCAAGTTCAGTTGCCTTTTTAACGAACAGATCTCCACCGAATATCAATCCGGCAAGTCCTGCGGCGACCAATGCAACCGAGACGGGCAGATTGCGCTGCTGAGCGGCTTCATCGGCCTGCTCTGTCTTTCCGCCTTTGAAAGACCAGATTATATATGCGACGAACAGCGACACGAAGATCAATCCTTCCAATCTGACGATTCCGTTGCCGCTCATTCCGAGCAACAGGAAAAGAACTGTCACAAGCAGGGTGAGAGGAATATCTCTCCGACGGTTGGTTGCAGTCATTGACACCGGCCGTATCAGCGATGTGAGCCCGAGGATGAAAAGCACGTTGAAAATGTTGGAACCTGCGACGTTGCCAATGGCGATATCGGCGTTTCCGGCAAGCGCGCCGGTCAGGCTCACAACCAGCTCGGGACAAGAAGTGCCAAAGCCTACGATAGTGAGGCCGATGACAAATTCGCTCACGCCGGCTTTCCTCGCAATGGAAGAAGCTCCATCAACAAGCCAGTCAGCGCCCAAGACGATAAGTCCCAGGCCGACAAGCAGCAATAATAATGTCATTGATGTTATTCTGAATTGTTAGATAATCTGTATACGGCTGAACAAGAGCCTGGGCGCAGTTGCCCTCTAAATCCGCAGGCAGCAGATTGAGAACAGATATCTTTCAGAAATAAAGGTTCCTGACAGCGGTATGAACGACGGTGCCAGGAAGGGATGAGTGTGATTGTTGTCGATGACTTTCCCGCACTTGATGATGCGGAATGAAGATTTGGTCTGTTGAGAGGTGCGGCGTCCGCCCTGAGAACTGCGCACTGACGAAAAAGTGCTGTTTCCGCCACCGGAGAAAGTGTATCCTTGAGCGGCTGTCAGGCAGATTTCCTGGTTTGAGACAAAGTCTGCAGGAGTTTGGGAAGAAGACTCGGTCAGGCTGTAGTGCTGTTCCGCATCGGGAAAAGACAGCGCTATGTCTCCTGTATCCACAGAGAACAGCGACAGAACCAAAGACAATATGAATTCCACAACTCTCACGGGTCGCGAAGTTACATTTTAATCACCTTTTTTCCAATCATATGTCAGATATTGCTTACCTTTGGTGAGGACCCGATACTAAACTACTTCAAATTATTGATATGAAACTGATTCGCAAGTGTATTCTGTTGGGTGTGGCGCTGATGGCTGCCATTCCCGCATTGGCCCAGGAAGGCCAGATTCCCATTTATCTCAACACGGCGTATACCTTCGAGGAGCGTGCGACCGACCTTGTGTCACGACTCACTCTCGAAGAGAAGCAGGCGCTGCTCGGCAACAATATGGCTGCCGTGCCCCGTCT